>NZ_JAPVZE010000005.1:0-147296 GCF_041432205.1 Streptococcus sp. 27098_8_51 | reverse complement strand
GAAATGAATAAATCTTTTTCATTTTTTTATACCAAGCCAGTATAGCTCCCTATCTACCTCGAGAGGGGCCGGAAGCTAATACCATTTACCGTCGGTATGTTTAAGCCAACGTGTATGGCCACCTATCAACCTCGCGAGGGGCCGGAAACATAAACCGCACTTATTTTTTCGTTAATTTCCATTTTGTATAGATACCTATCTACCTCGAGAGGGGCCGGAAACGATTGAAAATCGCCAGAAATATTAAAGAAAATTTCGTATAGCTACCTATCTACCTCGCGAGGGGACAGTTTCATAAGGGAAAAGAATTCCAAAAGTAAAAGAAAAAGCGCTCATGAGAAACCAAAAGCGCAATTGTATCAATAAAGGAGGCATATGAAACGCATCGAACTATTATTTAAGCGGATTGACCAATCACCGAGCGACCTATCTACAAAATTCCAAGGTTTTCTTATGGAAAACTTGGAACCAGACTATGTGACTTGGCTACATGAGCAGGAGACCAACCCCTACTCACTAAAAATCATCCATCAAAAGGACAAGACCCTATGGTCCCTTCATCTCCTGACGGATGAGGCTGTCAAGCAGATTTTGCCAGTTCTATTGGAGCTCAAGAAAGTAGAACTTCATGATTTACCAACTCTCATGGTAGAGTCTCTGTCCATGCAAGATCTCAGTTCGGAGCAACTCTTTGAGTTTTTTAATGAAAACCAAGATCGGTCACTCTACACTATACATTTTCAAACTCCAACAGGATTTCGCTCTCAGGGAGAGTACGTGCTCTTTCCGACCATGCGTCTCATCTTTCAGAGTTTGATGATGAAGTATGCACGTCTGGTCGAGAATCGTCAGGACATTGAAGAGGAAACCCTGGACTACTTGGTCAAGCATAGTAGGGTTACCAGCTATCGATTGGAATCCAGCTATTTTAAAGTCCATGGCAAAAAAATACCTGGTTTCAGGGGGAAATTGACCTTTAAGATTACAGGTCCAAATACCTTGAAAGCTTATGCTAATATGCTTCTAAAATTTGGGGAGTACTCAGGTCTCGGTATGAAAACTAGCTTAGGGATGGGAGGTTTAGAACTTGAAGAAAGAAAAGATTGATTTAGTTTATGGATCGCTTTTGCACGCTATCGGCAAGGTGATTCAAGGTTCCAGGTGTGATGAGAAAGACCTGGGTACCATTGGGTCCGAATGGTTTAGACGCTTTTCGGATAATGAAAAGATAGCCCAGCAGATAGCCAAGGCGACTTCTAGTGATTTGCCGAAGGACTTAGCTCCTGATAGTTTGGTCTATATCACGTCAGCTGCTGCAAAGATTGCTTCAGGTCTAAAAGGAGCAGCAGACACTCATGGAGGTAAAGAAGATTTCCTAAGCAAACAATCGGATATCTTCAATGTATTTTCAGATAGCCCTAGTAAGCGTTATCTTGATGTGCGTCCATTAGAGCTTGACGGGGAACCAAACTATGCTAAGGAATCGAGTGAGCCTTCTGACCAGTCAGATTATGACTTGATAGTAGAGACCTTAGAAAAAGAGTTTGAGAGATTGGACTTTAGCCAATCTGAGATAGATACCCTTTTGAATCTCCTTGAGTCTACTCTTTCCTATGTGCCTGTTTCGACAAGAACCAAGGAATTATCGGATATTTCTCTAGCAACCTACAGTCGTCTGACAGCTGGCTTTGCCCTAGCTATAGAGGACTATTTAGCAGACAAGAATTGCCGTGACTATGAGAAGGTACTGGGGCAAGATTTAGAAGCTTTTTATAGCGAGAAGGCCTTTTTATTAGCAAGTTTTGACTTGTCAGGGATTCAAGACTTTATCTACAATATCGCAACGGCTGGAGCAGCCAAGCAACTAAAAGCACGTTCCTTGTATCTAGATTTTATGGGGGAACATATCGCTGACAACTTACTGGAGAAGTTAGAGCTTACGAGGGCTAATCTTCTCTACGTTGGTGGAGGGCACGCCTACTTTATCCTTCCAAACACCGAAAAAACTAGAGAGAGCTTGGCTCACTTTGAAGCAGAATTCAATGAGTTTTTGGTCAAGCATTTCCAGACAGGTCTATACGTAGCATTTGGTTGGAGTCCATTTTCTGCCAATGATATGACAACGACACTGGTCGACTATCGTAAAGTCTACCAAACAACCAGTCGTATGATTTCCCAAAAGAAAATTTCTCGTTACGATGCCAAAACTCTGCTTGAACTCAACCAAGGAGGAAAAAGCTCCCAGAAAGAATGTGCAATTTGTCACTCAGTCGAAAAGCTTACCAAGTATAAAGATCAAGAGGTCTGCCATATCTGTGCAGGGATGTATCGCTTTGCCAAGGAAATACAAGAAAACTACTATATTGTGACAAAAGAAAAAGGCCTGCCGATAGGTCCGGGAGCCTATATTAGTGGTATTTCAAAAGCCGACCTTGCCAATGAAGAGTGGGACCGTATTTATGTAAAGAATAGCTATAGTACAGATATCCTAAAAGCAACCCATGTCTTTGTCGGAGATTACAAGTATGATGAGATTTACGAGTACGCCAAATTATCTCAGGATAGTGAAACTGGACAAGGGATTAAGCGATTAGCAGTTGTTCGACTAGATGTGGATGATCTTGGAGCAGCCTTTATGGCTGGATTCTCCTATCAAGATGGTGGCAAATATAATACTCTGGCACGCTCGGCAACCTTCTCTAGAAGTATGAGTCTCTTCTTTAAGGTCTATATCAACCAGTTTGCGAAGGAGAAAAAACTATCGATCATTTATGCCGGTGGAGATGATGTATTTGCTATCGGTTCTTGGCAGGATATTATTGAGTTTACTATTTGTCTCCGACAAAACTTTATCAAGTGGACAAATGGCAAATTAACCCTATCAGCAGGAATCGGCCTCTTTCCAGATAAAACTCCAGTTAGCCTCATGGCTGAAGAAACTGGTAAGCTAGAAGGAGCAGCAAAGGATAACGACAAGGATAGTATTTCCCTTTTTAAAGCAGGTAATACCTTGAAGTTGGACCAATCTTTTGGCAATGTTGATTCTGAAAGAAATTATACATTGAAGTTCGACCAATTTATTGACAATGTCTATAATGGGAAACTGAAGAGCATTCGTTACTACTTTAATATTCAAGATGAGCGAGGAAAGAGTTTTGTATATAGACTTATTGAGCTCCTTCGCAACTACGATCGTATGAATATTGCTCGATTAGCCTATTATTTGACGCGCTTAGAAGATCAAACTTCTAAGGATAAAAAAGAAGAGTTTAAAGAGTTTAAAGATTTATTCTTTTCTTGGTATACAGGTAGCGATAATGAACGTAAGGAAGCAGAGATAGCTTTACTTCTATATATTTATGAGATTAGAAAGGATTCATAGATGGCAATTTTAACAGATGATAATTACGTAGATAAGGCAGAAAAAACCATTAAAAATTTAGTAACTGATAAGCGTAATTTTAAAAATAAAAATTCAGATGTTCTATCCATGAGTAAACTACGAAACTTATTGAGTTTAACGAGTACCCTCTTTGATGAAAGTAAGGTCCGTGAGTACGAAGAATTAAAGGATAAGATTGCCTATTTGAGGGTCCAATTCGTCTATCAATCAGGCCGTGAAGAGGCGGTACTGGACTTAGTTCAAAAAGGTGAGATTTTACCAATTTTAAAAGAAATTAATAGTAGGGAAAGTCTCCAACGTTTTTGTCGCTATATGGAAGCGCTAGTAGCTTATTTTAAATTTTATGGAGGAAAAGATTAATGGCATTTGCAAAAATTAAAGTAACAGCACAAATCCGTCTAGAGACAGGACTTCATATTGGGACAAGCAATGCTTTTGCGGCGATTGGTGCTACGGACTCACCTGTGATTAAAGATCCAATTACAAACTTACCCATTATTCCAGGATCTAGTATCAAAGGGAAAATGCGTACCCTTTTGGCAAGAGTATATAATACTAAATTAGCAGAAAAACCAGGAGAAGATGGGGAAATTATTAGTCGTCTCTTTGGGAATAGTTCAGACAAAAACTATAAAGTAGGAAGACTCATCTTTAGAGATGCCTTTCTAACTAACAAAAAGGATTTAGATTCACGAGCTGTCAAAGGTTATACTGAAGTTAAGTTTGAAAATACTATTGATCGTATCACTGCTGAAGCAAATCCAAGGCAAATTGAACGTGCTATCCGAGACAGTATCTTTGGATTTGAGCTGATCTATGAGGTGACAGACAAGAGTCAAGCTCAAGTAGAAGAAGACTTCAAAGTGATTCTTGATGGATTAAAACTGTTGGAACTTGATTATTTAGGTGGTTCAGGTTCTCGTGGATATGGTAAAGTTGTTTTTGAGGATCTTAAAGCAAATACAGTTTTCGGAAACTATGATGTTAGTAGATTGAATGAACTTTTAACTACGGAGGTCTAGTATGACCTATAAGATGTATATTATGAACTTTCAGTCTGCTCACTTTGGAGCAGGTACTCTGGATAGTTCTAAAATGACTTTTGCAGCTGACCGATTATTTTCTGCCTTGGCTATTGAGGCAAAAAAAATGGGGAAAATGGAGGAATTCGTGTCAATAGCGGGTCAAGATCATTTTGTTTTGACTGATGCCTTTCCTTATCAGTCAGGTCCATTATTACCTAAGCCGATAGGATTTCCAAAGTTTGATCAGCCTGACTTAACAACGGATGTCAAAGAAGTAAGACGTCAAGCGAAAATGGCGAAGAAACTTCAGTTTATACCCTTGGATAAATTTGATTCTTATGTAAAAGGAACGCTTTTTGAAGACGAAGAACATGCAGTAACAAACATTATCACTAAAAACCAACCTCATGTAGATGGGAATCTTTTTCAAGTGTCTACCGTTAGATTTAGAGATGATTCTTCTCTTTACGTGATTGCAAACGAATCTGACCTCTTGAATGAACTCATGACAAGCTTGCAGTATACAGGAATTGGTGGGAAACGTTCTAGTGGTTATGGACAATTTGATTTGACTATTTTAGATTTACCAGATAGCTTAAAAAATCGTCTCACCAAGACCCATCAAGAACCTGTCATGACATTGACGACTTCTCTACCAGTCGAAAAGGAACTTGAATATGCTATGGAAACTGGTTCCTATTTAATAAGTAAATCAAGTGGTTTTGCTTTTAGTACAGAAACTAATGAAAATTACCGTAAGCAGGATTTATATAAGTTTGCTTCTGGATCTACTTTCTCTGAAACCTTTACAGGACATATTGTAGATGTAAGACCTCTTGATTTCCCACATGAAGTATTAAACTATGCTAAACCACTATTTTTCAAGATGGAGGAAGAAAGATGAAAACAGAATATAGAACCTTTCAATTTACCCTCCTAGCCATGGCTCCTATCCATATTGGGAATGGTGAAAAATATACTTCTCGAGAATTTATCTATGAAAATGGGTACTTTTATTTCCCTGATATGGGTAAGTTTTATAATCGAATGGTGGAGAAAGGATACGATCATAAATTTGAGCGTTTTTTACAAGAGACAAAGCCAAACGCTAGAAATAATCGCTTGATTTCCTTTTTAGAGGATAACCGCATTTCTGACCGTAATTTTGGTGGCTATAGAATTATAGAAACTAAGTTAGAAACAAATAATAACTATTTAAGAGGAGGCGCATTAAATCAAGTATCAAAGTTTATAAGAGATCCTTTTGGTAATCCCTATATTCCTGGAAGTTCATTAAAGGGAGCTATTCGGACTATTTTGATGAATACCAATCCCGACTGGAATAATAAAAATGTTTTGCAATGTAAAAAGGAAAACAAATCTTTGATTCCTTGGGGAGCAAAAAAAGGGCAGGACTATGATGACTTGTTTAATGCTATTCGTGTTAGTGATAGCAAACCATTTAGTAATAAAAGTCTTATTTTAGTTCAAAAATGGGATCATAAAGCCAAGCCCCCTCTTGCCAAGCCTCTCCCTTTATATAGGGAAGCAATCGCGCCCTCAACTAAAATCAATTTCACCATTACTACAACTACTAAGGAAGCTGGAATCCTAATAGAGGAATTAGGAAAGAGAGCGCAAGCCTTTTACAAAGAATATAAAAACTTTTTCTTATCAGATTTTCCTGAAAATAAAATTCAGCCAAATATTCAATATCCTATCTACTTGGGTGCTGGTAGTGGAGCTTGGACAAAAACAATTTTTAAACAAGCAAATGGAATTTTACAAGAACGTTATGAGAATAGCAGAACCACTAGGATGGTTGAAAAGGGAGTCTTGAAATTAACAAAAGCACCAATGAAAAGTGTTAAAACAACACAAGCAACTCGTAAACTGATAATGAATAATGAATCCTTCTATGAAATGGGCAAGGCGAACTTTATGATTAAGGAGATTACAAATGACAATTTTAATTTCAGCAGTAGGTAATACGGATCCTATCAGTAAGAACAGAGACTCAGCCTTAATGCACATAGCTCGAAAATATAAACCAGAAAGAATCGTCTTACTCTACAGTGAGGAAATGTTAGTTAAAAAAACTCTTATTGAGAGAGCCCTTCTTTCATTTAAAGACTATAAACCTGATGTGAAAATTCATGAGCAAATATTAAGGAATGATGAGGTTTATTTGTATGATAAAATGTATGAGGTCATAGGAAAAATTATAAAAGAGTATTCTAAATTAGGAGAGGAATTAATTTTAAATCTATCTTCCGGCACTCCTCAGATAAAATCAGCTCTATTCGCTATAAACCGAATTGATGACTATAATACGCAGGCAATTCAAGTTACCACTCCTAGTAATTCATCTAACAATCCCCAAAAAATACTCTCTAAGGAAGAGGAAGATAATCTGTTTAAAAATAATGAAGATAATCAGGATAATTATGAAAACAGATGTATCATGGATATAGCGGAGAAGTTCAATCATTCTTTAGTTAAACGTCATTTAAGAAGTTTGATAGAGTCATATGATTATTTAGCTGTTGAAAAGATTGTTATCCGGAGAGATTCGAAGGGGCTGCTTTCAAATAAGCAGTTAGCTCGTTTAAGAATCATTCTAACCGATTTAGTAAATGTTTTTAAAAAACAAGAAGTTCTTTCAGAAATTCAGAAATATCCACTTTCAGAGGTTGAGAAAAAAGCCCTTAATTATTTTTTGATGATTGAGATTTTAAACAAACGAGGTCAAGTAGCAGATGTTTTGATTAAGTCAAAATCATTAGTTGAATTTATATTAGAAGATAGAATAAAAAGGAATCATCCAAATCTAATAATATATAAAAATAAGTTACCTAAGCTAAACAAAGAACATCAAGATTTTAAAAAAGTTATCTGTTATTTAGATAGTGATTATAAAAAATCACAAAATGAAAATGAGGAAAAAAAAGAAGAGTTTTCTCCCACAACAACTCTAAACTTAATTATATACACTAAAATTTTAGAGTATTACAAATATAGTCCTGAATTAATTAGGTCACTTAGAGTTATCATTTCTTTAAACAATGAGAGAAATAAGGTTGCACATGGCTTGTCAGAGATTGATAGTAAACTAGTCAATTCAAAGAAATTGCAACAGACAATAGATACCTTGCGCTTTATTTTACAAGATACATTTGAGATTGATGATAGCTATTTCTCTTGTTATCAAACACTCAATAATGAAATGCTTGACTTACTTCGTCAATAATATACTTTATCAATAAATCAATTTGCTGATGATACATATAATGTGATTGCAAGTGCTTGCTTTCCCAGTTGACGCAAGATTAAAAAAACGATATAATAAGAAAGTTGAGAATTGATTTTCAATCATCTTAGTCCAGAGAAATGGCGGTGCTGCGAGCCATCTAAGCTAGGAAATCATGCTACTCAATCAGACAATTGCATAAGAACAAGAGAATGACAAGTTCATTGAATGAAGGTGGTACCGCGGTTTTTCGCCCTTCGTGATGTGAACTTGTCTTTTGATTTTTGGAGGTGTTTATGAAGACATTTCTCGTGAAACAAAAATTTCGTCTTGGAGGCGAACGTTTTGATATCAAGGATGACAGAGGAGTAGTGAACTATCAGGTGGAGGGCTCTTTTTTCCAAATTCCTAAGACCTTTACCATCTATGACGCCTATGGTGAGCAAGTCAGTGAGATTAGTAAAGAATTTTTCACTTTGCTTCCTCGCTTTACTATCCAGTTACGAAACGGTTCCAATTTCGTCATTCGTAAGAAGTTGACCTTCTTTCGAGATAAGTATGAGTTTGATGATCTAGGGCTTCGTATCGAGGGCAATATCTGGGATTTGAATTTCAAATTGCTGGATGACCGCGACCAAGTGATTGCCGAGATTCGGAAAGAGATTTTCCATTTGACCTCAACTTACACCGTAACCGTCTATGAAGACTCTTATGCAGACCTGGTCATTTCCCTCTGTGTCGCGATTGACTATGTGGAGATGCTGGAAAGCCAATCAAATTAAACAAGTAATAAGGAGATATTATGAAACAACTATCTAGTGCTCAAGTTCGCCAAATGTGGCTTGATTTCTGGGCAAGTAAAGGCCACTCTGTAGAACCATCAGTGAGCTTGGTTCCAGTAAACGACCCAACTCTTTTGTGGATCAACTCTGGGGTAGCAACTCTTAAGAAATACTTTGACGGAACCATTATCCCTGAAAATCCACGTATTACCAATGCGCAAAAAGCCATCCGTACTAACGACATCGAAAACGTAGGGAAGACTGCGCGTCACCATACCATGTTTGAAATGTTGGGGAACTTCTCTATCGGTGATTACTTCCGTGACGAAGCCATCACTTGGGCTTACGAGCTCTTGACAAGCCCAGAATGGTTTGATTTCCCAGCTGAAAAACTTTATATGACCTACTATCCTGAAGATAAGGATTCTTACAACCGCTGGATTGAAGTAGGAGTGGATCCAAGCCACTTGATTCCAATTGAGGATAACTTCTGGGAAATCGGTGCGGGACCTTCTGGACCTGATACAGAAATCTTCTTTGACCGTGGAGAAGCATTTGACCCAGAAAATATTGGTCTTCGTCTGCTTGCAGAAGATATCGAAAACGACCGTTACATCGAAATCTGGAATATCGTTTTGTCACAATTTAACGCTGATCCTGCTGTTCCTCGTAGCGAGTACAAGGAATTGCCACACAAGAACATTGATACGGGCGCTGGTTTGGAGCGTTTGGTGGCAGTTATCCAAGGGGCTAAGACAAACTTTGAAACGGACCTCTTCATGCCGATCATCCGTGAAGTTGAGAAATTGTCTGGTAAGATCTACGACCAAGATGGCGACAACATGAGCTTCAAAGTTATTGCGGACCACATCCGTTCTCTTTCATTTGCCATTGGTGATGGTGCTCTTCCAGGAAATGAAGGTCGTGGTTATGTCCTTCGTCGTTTGCTCCGTCGTGCTTCTATGCATGGTCAAAAATTGGGTATCAATGAGCCTTTCCTTTACAAACTCGTTCCAACTGTTGGAAAAATCATGGAAAGCTACTATCCAGAAGTGCTTGAAAAATGTGACTTTATCGAAAAAATCGTGAAGAGCGAAGAAGAATCATTTGCTCGTACCCTTCACTCAGGTCAACACTTTGCAGAAACTATCGTAGCAGACCTGAAAGCCAAAGGTCAATCAGTGATTGCTGGACAAGATGTCTTCAAACTCTACGATACATACGGATTCCCAGTAGAATTGACTGAAGAAATTGCTGAAGAAGCTGGTATGACTGTCGACCGTGAAGGTTTTGAAGCAGCCATGAAAGAGCAGCAAGAACGAGCGCGTGCATCTGCTGTTAAGGGTGGCTCAATGGGAATGCAAAATGAAACCCTCCAAAACATTACAGTGGAAAGTGTCTTCAACTACAATGCTAGCCAATTGCCTTCTAAGTTGGTAGCTATCGTAGCGGATAATGCAGAAGTAGAATCTGTATCTGAAGGAACTGCCTCTCTGATCTTTGCGGAAACACCATTCTACGCGGAAATGGGTGGACAAGTAGCTGACCACGGTCAAATCTTGGACGCTGCAGGAAATCTTGTTGCTACTGTGACAGATGTTCAAAAAGCACCAAATGGCCAGCCACTACATACGGTTGAAGTTCTTGCACCGCTTGCTTTGAACCAAGACTACACTTTGGCAATTGATACCAATCGTCGTCATCGTGTCATGAAGAACCACACAGCGACTCACTTGCTCCATGCGGCTCTTCACAATATCCTTGGTCACCATGCGACTCAAGCAGGATCTCTTAATGAAGTAGAATTCCTCCGCTTTGACTTCACGCATTTCCAAGCCGTAACTCCTGAAGAGTTGCGCGCCATTGAGCAACAAGTCAATGAGAAAATTTGGGAAGCAATTGCAGTTAAGACAGTTGAGACAGATATTGACACAGCTAAGGAAATGGGAGCTATGGCCCTCTTTGGTGAGAAGTATGGCAAGGAAGTCCGTGTTGTGACTATCGGTGACTACTCTTTGGAACTCTGTGGTGGTACCCACGTTGGCAACACTTCTGAAATTGGCCTCTTCAAGATTGTCAAAGAAGAAGGGATTGGTTCAGGAACTCGTCGTATCTTGGCAGTGACTGGTAAAGAAGCCTTTGAAGCCTACCGTGAACAAGAAGACGCTCTGAAAGCAGTAGCAGCTACTTTGAAAGCACCTCAACTCAAGGAAGTACCTCACAAGGTAGAAGGACTTCAAGAACAACTTCGTCAATTGCAAAAAGACAATGCAGAATTGAAGGAAAAAGCTGCAGCTGTAGCCGCAGGTGATGTCTTCAAGGATGTGAATGAAGCAAATGGTCACCGTTACATTGCAAGCCAAGTTTCTGTATCAGATGCAGGTGCCCTTCGTACCTTTGCGGATAACTGGAAACAAAAAGACTACTCTGATGTGCTTGTTCTTGTCGCAGCTATCGGTGACAAGGTGAACGTTCTTGTAGCAAGCAAGACAAAAGATGTGCATGCAGGAAACCTGATCAAAGAATTGGCTCCAATCGTCGATGGACGTGGTGGTGGTAAACCAGACATGGCCATGGCAGGAGGAAGCAACCAAGCGAAAATCCAAGAACTCTTGGATGCAGTAGCAGGTAAATTATAAGACAATAAAGATCTATCCATTTGGGTAGGTCTTTTTGTGCATACAAAAAAGCCAAATCCGGTTGGATTTGACTTGTACCTGATAGGTTTATTTTGCTGCCCAGACACTGACTGAACCCGCTGCTACTGGAAATTCTCCATAACCTTCAGCATTGATTGTCACTTGTGCTGGATGATTTTCAAGGAGGTCAATAAAGGTTTGGTCAGCCCATTCTTGCCCGACAAACATAGATTTGCTGTTTTCTTGGTCGTTTGAGATAAGGACTGCAAGCGGTGATTGGTTTTCAGCACCTGAACGAACCCATCCAATACAGTTGGCATCGTCAAAGTAGTCTGTTTGCTCTCCATAGGCCAAGTCTTTTCGGATGGCTAGGAGACGGTCAAGAACTTCTTTGAAATCTTCTTGGGCATACTGCCCTGAAATGCCGTAATAGTCTCCGTAAAATACACATGGAAGACCTTGGTCACGAAGAAGGATGAGCGCATAGGCTGCTGGCTTGAACCATTCTTCAACAGTAGACTCAAGGGCTTGCCCTCGTTGAGTATCATGGTTGTCAACGAAAGTGACTGCTTTGTCAGGCTTGAGTTCAACCAAGCTATCTGTGAAAATGTTACGAAGATCGTAACTTGCTCCAACATGGCTAGCTTCAAAGAGATTTTGGTGGAGGCGAACATCGACAAGGTCAAAGCGTTCTTCAGTTTTTTCAAGGTAGTCTAGATTAGCTTCCTTTTCTGGGTTCCAAAATTCACCAAAAACATAGAAATCGTCACCGTATTTTTCCTTCATATCACGGATGAAATTACCCATAAAGAAGGAGTCGATGTGCTTAACGGCATCCAAGCGGAAACCAGCAACACCAGTCGTTTCCATGAACCAGTCAGCCCAGTCATAGATGTTTTGGATGACTTCAGGGTGTTTAAAGTCCAGGTCAGCATACATGAGGTAGTCGTAGTTACCGTTTTCGTTATCGACCAATTCCTCATTTGCCCAGCCTTTGTTGTCCCCCTGGATCAGATAAATGCCAGACTTACGGCGCTTGGCATCGTAGTCTGTACCTGTGAAGTGGTACCAGTGCCAGTGGAAGTCATTGTAGGTATCTTGGCGACCATCGAAGGTGAAGTGGGTCCAGCCATTGATAGTAAAGGGCTCGCTTAGTTGAACGGTACGATCCTCAGGGTCCACTTCAATAACCTGAAAGGCTTCCATATGATCGGCAGCAGCCTTGTGATTGAGCACCACATCGGCCATAGGTTGAATTCCCTGTGCTTTTAGGGCTTGAATGGCTTGAAGATAGTCTTCTTTAAACCCATACTTGGTACGGACAGTTCCTTTTTGGTGAAATTCGCCTAGGTCAAAAAGATCGTAAACACCATAGCCGACATCTTTTTCGTTGGTTGCCTTGAAGGCAGGTGGCATCCAGACATGGCTGACACCAAGGTTTGCTAGGTGCTCTGCGTCATTTGTCAGTCGAGCCCAGTGTTGGCCGTCGTGAGGCAGATACCATTCAAAGTATTGCATAAGTGTTTGATTTTGCATGATGTTTCCTCTTACTTGTCAATGTTGTGTTTTATTCTACCATAAAGTTTAGAACTAGGCAAACGTTTGCGCAAGATTCTATACTTATTTTTAGAATTGTCTATTTTTAAAGACACTATTTCCTTCCCATTGCTAGAGAAATAATGTTTAGGAGAAAAAATAAATTGAGTAAACTTATTTTTACAAAAATGGCACTTAGTAAACTAAAGTAAAAATGGATAAGCGGTTTCTTTTTTGAGAATTATCATAAAATTTGCTATAATAGTAGCTATGAATAGAATTAGGGTCAGCAGACGTGTTGAAAAAAAGCTAGCTAAGGGTCTAGTTCTTTTGGAAGCAAGTGATTTAACAGATATTGAACTGACGGATCAGGCAGTAGAAGTTCTTAGTCAAGACGGAAAGTTTTTAGGGAGCGCCTATCTTTCTCAGCAGAACAAGGGAATCGGCTGGTTCATCAGCAAGGAAAAGGTGCGTTTCAATCAAGCCTTTTTTGAAATCCTGTTTCGTAAGGCCAAGGAAGCTAGAAAGCTTTATTATCAAGATGACTTGACCACTGCCTTCCGCCTTTTTAACCAAGAGGGGGATGGTTTTGGTGGTCTGACTGTTGATCTCTATGGAGATTATGCTGTTTTTTCTTGGTACAACTCCTTTGTTTACCAGATTCGTGAGCTGATCGTAAAGGCTTTTAAGGAAGTTTTCCCTGAGGTCTTGGGAGCTTATGAGAAGATTCGTTTTAAAGGTCTAGACTACGAGTCTGCCTCTGTTTATGGTGAGGAAGCGCCAGATTACTTTACTGTTCTTGAGAATGGCGTGCTCTATCAAGTCTTTATGAATGATGGCTTGATGACAGGGATTTTCCTAGACCAGCATGAGGTTCGTGGGAGTCTGGTTGACGGTCTAGCCATGGGCAAATCCTTGCTCAATATGTTTTCCTATACGGCGGCCTTTTCTGTTGCTGCAGCTATGGGAGGTGCCAGTGAGACGACTTCTGTCGACTTGGCCAAACGGTCTAGAGAGCTGTCAGAAGCCCATTTTCATGCAAATGGACTCAGCACGGACAATCATCGTTTTATCGTTATGGATGTCTTTGAGTACTTCAAGTACGCCAAGAGAAAAGGCTTGACCTATGATGTGATTGTTCTTGATCCGCCGAGCTTTGCCCGCAATAAAAAACAAACATTCTCTGTAGCTAAGGACTATCACAAGTTGATTTCCCAGAGTCTAGAGATTTTAAATCCGGGAGGCATTATCATTGCCAGTACCAATGCTGCCAATGTTTCCCGCCAGAAATTTACAGAACAAATTGATAAAGGTTTTGCAGGAAGAAGGTATCAGGTCTTGAACCAATACGGTCTTCCAGCAGACTTTGCCTATAATAAAAAAGATGAAAGCAGTAATTACCTCAAGGTGATTAGTATGAAGGTTAGTAGATGAAATTAATCGTTTCAGTAATGCCAAGAAGTTTAGAAGAAGCGCAAGAACTGGATGCCACTAGGTATGAAGATGCCGATATCATTGAGTGGCGTGCGGACTTTCTTACAAAGGACGCTATTTTACAGGTAGCACCCGCTATCTTTGAAAAATTTGCAGGACGCGAACTTGTCTTTACCCTTCGGACTCGCGCTGAGGGAGGAGAAATCGAACTTTCCTCAGAAGAGTATGTTCAAATCATCAAGGAAGTTACTCAACTCTATCAGCCGGATTATGTAGATTTCGAGTATTTCAGCTACAAGGACGTTTTTGAGGAAATGTTGGATTTTCCAAATCTTGTTTTGAGCTATCATAATTTCCAGGAAACACCTGAAAACATGATGGAGATTTTGTCTGAGTTGACCAGTCTCTCTCCGAAAGTGGTCAAGGTATCAGTTATGGCCCATACGGAGCAGGATGTTTTAGACCTGATGAACTACACTCGAGGATTTAAGACACTCAACCCTGAGCAAGAGTACGTGACCATTTCCATGGGGAAAATGGGCAAGGTATCCCGTATTACTTCAGATGTGACGGGTTCAAGTTGGTCATTTGCTAGTCTGGATGAAGCGAGTGCCCCAGGTCAGATTTCGCTATCAAACATGAAGAAAATCAGGGAGATTTTGGATGAAGCTTGATGGCTATACACGTTTAGCTGCAGTTGTTGCCAATCCCATCAAACACTCTATTTCACCCTTTATCCACAATAGGGCCTTTGAGGCGACAGCTATTAATGGTGCCTATGTAGCTTGGGAGATTGAAGCGGGTGACTTGGCAGAAACAGTCGCCAATATTCGACGTTACCAGATGTTTGGCATCAACCTGTCTATGCCTTACAAGGAGCAGGTTATTCCTTATCTGGATGAGTTGAGTGATGAAGCTCGTTTGATTGGGGCGGTCAACACAGTTGTTAATCAAGACGGAACGTTAATTGGATATAATACAGATGGCAAGGGATTCTTTAAGAGCTTGCCTTCTTTTACAATCTCGGATAAGAAAATGACCATTCTGGGCGCAGGTGGTGCGGCCAAATCAATCTTGGCACAAGCCATTTTGGACGGGGCCAGTCAGATTTCAGTCTTTGTTCGTTTAGCTTCTATGGAAAAAACAAGACCTTATCTAGACAAGTTGCAGGACCAAACGGGCTTTAAAGTGGACTTGTATGCTTTAGAAGATCTTTCTCAACTGCAATCAAGGATTGCCGAGTCGGACCTGCTCGTCAACGCGACCAGTGTTGGGATGGATGGCCAGTCGTCGCCAGTTCCAGAAAGTATCAATTTGCCAGAGGCTCTCTTGGTCGCAGATATCATTTACCAACCCTTTGAAACGCCATTTTTGAAATGGGCTAGGAGGCAGGGCAATCCAGCTGTCAATGGTCTAGGAATGTTGCTCTATCAGGCTGCTGAAGCTTTTCAACTGTGGACAGGTAAAGAAATGCCGACAGAAGAAATTTGGCAGTCCTTAACAGAAAAATATAAATAGTGAAAAGGAGACCCTCCTATGAAAATCAGAATCGATATTCCGCATCATCCTTATGATATTCAGATTGAAAAAGGTTGTCTGGCTCAGGCTGGTCAATGGTTGCGAGAACTCTGGCAACCTCAAAAAGTGGTCATTGTAACCGATAACCATGTAGCTTCTCTCTATGCAGAGAAGATTAAACTCAGCCTAGAAGATGCTGGTTTTCAGGTAGCTGTTTTTGACTTTTTAGAAGGCGAAGAACGAAAAAATTTAACAACTGTTCAGAAAGTCTATGAATTTCTAGTCAAGCAGGGGTTGACTCGTAGCGATGGGATCGTGGCTCTTGGTGGTGGTGTCGTTGGGGACCTAGCTGGTTTTGTAGCCTCTACCTATATGCGGGGCATTCACTTTGTTCAGATTCCGACTAGTTTGACAGCCCAGGTTGATTCGTCTATTGGTGGAAAGACGGGTGTCAATACTCCTTTTGCTAAAAATATGGTGGGAACTTTTGCCCAACCAGATGGGGTTCTGATTGACCCGCTTGTCCTAGAAACGCTTGGAAAAAGAGAGCTGATTGAGGGGATGGGCGAGGTTATCAAGTACGGCTTGATTGAGGATCCAGAACTATGGGCTCTCTTGATGGAGCTAGATGGTTCTGTAGAGAGCATTTTGGAACATGCAGAGACTTTGATTGAACATTCTTGTCAGGTTAAGCGCAAGATGGTGGTCGAAGATGAGTTGGATAACGGTGTTCGTCTTTACCTCAATTTTGGGCACACTATTGGTCATGCTATTGAAGCAACTGCCGGTTATGGCAAGGTCATGCATGGAGAAGCTGTGGCTATGGGCATGGTTCAGATTTCCAAGGTTGCTGAGGGGAAAGGCCTCATGCCAGAAGGAATAACCCAGTCCATTACAGAGATGTGCCAGAAATTTGGCTTGCCTGTTGATTATGAAAACTGGGATGTTGACAAACTTTATCAAGCTTTGACTCATGATAAAAAAGCGCGTGGAAACACCTTGAAATTGGTCTTAGTTCCAGAGCTTGGTTCAGCGACCATTCACCCAGTTTCTCTGGAAGAGATGAAAGACTACTTGGTAAAATAAGGAGAACGTATGAGATATTTAACTGCAGGAGAATCACACGGCCCCCGTTTGACGGCTATTATTGAAGGAATTCCAGCTGGACTTCCTTTGACAGCAGAGGATATTAATGGAGACCTTAAACGCCGTCAGGGTGGCTACGGTCGTGGTGGCCGTATGAAGATTGAGAGTGACCAGGTTGTCTTTACTTCGGGCGTTCGTCACGGGAAGACGACAGGGGCACCTATTACCATGGATGTCATCAATAAGGACCACCAAAAATGGCTGGATATCATGTCTGCTGAGGACATTGAAGACCGCCTTAAAAGCAAGAGAAAAATTACCCATCCTCGCCCAGGTCATGCCGATTTAGTTGGGGGCATTAAGTACCGTTTTGATGATTTGCGAAATTCCTTGGAGAGGTCATCTGCCCGTGAAACCACCATGCGAGTGGCTGTTGGGGCAGTAGCCAAACGACTTTTGGCTGAGCTAAATATGGAGATTGCCAACCATGTCGTGGTTTTTGGTGGCAAGGAAATCGATGTACCTGAAAATCTGACAGTCGCTGAGATTAAGGAACGAGCTGCCCAGTCTGAAGTTTCTATTGTCAATCAAGAACGGGAACAAGAAATCAAGGACTATATTGACCAAATCAAACGTGACGGTGATACCATCGGTGGGGTTGTAGAGACAGTCGTCGGAGGCGTTCCAGTTGCCCTTGGCTCCTATGTCCAATGGGACAGAAAATTAGATGCGCGATTGGCCCAAGCAGTTGTCTCTATCAATGCCTTTAAAGGGGTGGAATTTGGTCTTGGATTTGAAGCTGGTTACCGAAAAGGCAGCCAGGTTATGGATGAAATTCTCTGGTCTAAAGAAGACGGTTATACTCGCCGTACCAATAATCTAGGTGGTTTCGAAGGTGGCATGACCAATGGGCAACCCATTGTTGTTCGTGGTGTTATGAAACCCATTCCCACTCTCTATAAACCACTCATGAGTGTGGATATCGAAACCCACGAACCTTACAAGGCAACCGTGGAGAGAAGTGATCCGACCGCCCTTCCAGCAGCAGGTGTGGTCATGGAAGCCGTTGTGGCAACGGTTCTGGCACAAGAAATCCTTGAAAAATTCTCATCTGACAATCTAGAGGAATTAAAAGAGGCAGTTGCCAAGCACCGAGACTATACAAAGAACTATTAAGGAGTCCTTATGGCAAAAACCATCTATATCGCAGGTCTCGGTTTGATTGGTGCTTCGATGGCACTCGGTATCAAGCGTGATCATCCTGATTATGAAATTTTGGGTTATAATCGCAGTCAGGCTTCGAGAGACATTGCCTTGGAGCGGGGGATGATTGACCGTGCGACGGATGATTTTGCCAGTTTCGCTCCCCTAGCAGATGTCATCATCCTGACCTTGCCAATCAAGCAGACCATTGCTTTTATTAAGGAGTTGGCAGATTTAGACTTGAAAGAAGGCGTCATTATCTCGGATGCAGGCTCGACCAAGTCAGCCATCGTGGATGCGGCGGAGGAACATTTAGCTGGCAATCCTGTTCGCTTTGTCGGGGCCCATCCCATGGCCGGTAGCCACAAGACAGGGGCTGCCTCTGCGGATGTTAATCTCTTTGAAAATGCCTACTATATCTTCACACCTTCGAGCCTGACAAGTCCTGACACACTTGAGGAAATGAAGGATCTGCTTTCAGGCCTTCATGCTCGTTTTATCGAGATTGATGCCAAGGAGCATGATCGGGTGACTTCTCAGATTAGCCATTTTCCTCATATTCTGGCTTCCAGCCTTATGGAGCAGACGGCAGTTTATGCTCAAGAACATGAGATGGCAAGACGCTTTGCGGCGGGTGGATTTCGAGATATGACTCGCATTGCGGAAAGCGAGCCAGGTATGTGGACTTCTATTCTCTTGTCTAACCGTGAGACTATTCTAGAGCGAATTGCGGATTTCAAGGAACGCTTGGAAGCGATTGGTCAGGCCATCAGCAGGGGAGATGAAGAGCAAATCTGGAACTTTTTCAACCAAGCGCGTGCGCAACGTCAGGCCATGGAAATACATAAGCGTGGTGGTGTGGATAGCTCTTACGACCTCTATGTCGATGTTCCCGATGAAGAAGATGTCATCTTGCGAATTTTGGAATTACTTCGTGGGACTTCTTTGGTTAATATTCACATCAACGAGGAAAACCGTGAGGATGTTCACGGGATTCTCCAAATTTCATTTAAAAATGCTCAAGATTTAGAACGAGCTGAGCGCTTAATTACAGAAAATACGGACTACACAGTCGTCATCAAATAAGGAGAAAATCATGTCAAATATTTACGATAGTGCAAATGAACTTAGCCGCGGGTTACGCGAATTACCAGAATACAAGGCGGTCAAGGCAGCCAAAGATGCTATCCAAGCTGATGAACAAGCTAGCAAGATTTTTGCAGACTACCTCGCTTTCCAGCAAGAAATCCAAGTCATGGCGCAAACGGGACAAATGCCAGACGCCTCTTTCCAAGAAAAGATGCAGTCTTTCAGCAAACAAATCCAAGAGAACGCTCTTTTGTCAGATTTCTTTGCCAAACAGCAACAATTGTCCATTTATCTTTCGGACATTGAAAAAATTGTCTTTGAACCTGTTTCAGAATTATTGAAATAGTATTTTATCTGTATAAAAGCCAGAAATTTCAGGAATTTCTGGCTTTTTTGTGATAAAATAAGAAAAAGTATTGCAAGTATGAGGTCAACTATGAAACTAAAAACAAACATTCGCCACTTACATGGCAGTATCCGGGTTCCAGGTGACAAGTCTATCAGCCACCGTACGATTATTTTTGGAAGTTTGGCTGAGGGCGAGACTAAGGTTTATGATATTTTGCGTGGAGAGGATGTACTTTCAACCATGCAGGTTTTTCGTGACCTTGGTGTTGAAATTGAGGACAAATATGGGGTTGTTACCATTCAAGGTGTTGGAATGGATGGCTTAAAAGCTCCGCAAAATGCCTTGGATATGGGTAATTCTGGCACTTCGATTCGCCTGATCTCAGGTGTACTTGCTGGTGCAGACTTCGAAGTAGAGATGTTTGGAGATGATAGTCTTTCTAAACGTCCTATGGATCGTGTGACGATTCCATTGAAAAAAATGGGCGTTAGCATCTCAGGGCAAACTGAGCGAGATCTGCCCCCTCTTCGCCTAAAAGGGACGAAAAATTTAAAACCGATTCACTATGAGTTGCCAATCGCTTCTGCTCAAGTTAAGTCTGCCTTGATATTTGCAGCCTTGCAGGCTCAGGGGGAGTCCGTGATTATCGAGAAAGAATGTACTCGTAACCACACCGAAGATATGCTACAGCAATTTGGTGGCCATTTAAGTGTGGATGGCAAGAAAATCATAGTTCAAGGGCCGCAAAAACTGATCGGACAAAAGGTAGTTGTCCCAGGAGATATCTCTAGTGCAGCCTTTTGGCTAGTCGCAGGTTTGATTGTTCCAAACTCTCGTGTGGTGCTGCAGAATGTGGGCATCAATGAAACGCGTACAGGTATTATTGATGTCATTCGCGCCATGGGAGGAAAATTAGAAATAACTGAAATCGATCCAGTCGCTAAATCAGCAACCCTGACTGTCGAATCTTCAGACCTGAAAGGAACAGAGATTGGTGGAGCTTTGATTCCACGCTTGATTGATGAATTACCTATTATTGCCCTTTTAGCGACACAAGCGCAAGGTGTAACAGTCATTAAGGATGCTGAGGAACTCAAGGTCAAGGAAACTGACCGCATTCAGGTGGTGGCTGATGCCTTAAATAGCATGGGAGCGGACATCACCCCCACAGCAGATGGGATGATTATCAAAGGGAAATCAGCCCTTCATGGCGCTAGAGTCAATACCTTTGGTGACCATCGAATTGGAATGATGACAGCCATTGCAGCCCTCTTGGTTGCGGATGGAGAAGTGGAACTTGACCGTGCTGAAGCCATCAACACTAGCTATCCTAGCTTCTTTGATGATTTGGAGAGCATGACTCATGGCTAAGGTATTACTTGGATTTATGGGGGCAGGCAAGTCGACAATCGCTAGAGGCTTGGACCCAGACTATATCGATATGGATGCCTTAATCGAGGAACATTTGGGCATGTCCATTGCGGATTTCTTCGCTGAAAAAGGAGAAGTGGCCTTTCGTCAAGTAGAGTCAGAAGTCCTAGCTGACTTACTAAAAACGGACCGAGTTGTGTCAACTGGCGGAGGAGTTGTCATTTCTCAGAGAAATCGTGACTTGCTCAAAACCAATCCTGATAACATCTACCTAAAAGCAGATTTTGAAACCCTCTACCAACGTATCGCAGCTGATAAGGACAATCAGCGTCCACTTTTTCTTAACAAAAGCAAGGAAGAACTGGTAGCTATTTTCCATGAAAGACAAGCTTGGTATGAGGAAGTAGCCAGTCGGATTCTAGATGTGACCAAGTTAAGCCCAGAGGAAATTATAGAGGAACTGAGATGAAAATTGCCTATCTAGGTCCCAAGGGATCTTTTTCGCATCATGTTGTGCAGACAGCCTTTCCCAAAGAGGAATTGCATGCCTTTGCCAATATCACAGATGTTATCAAGGCCTATGAACAGGGCTTGGTGGACTATTCTGTGGTACCAGTTGAAAACTCCATTGAAGGTAGTGTCCATGAAAGTTTGGATTACCTTTTTCACCAGGCTCGCATCCAAGCAGTGGCAGAAATCGTTCAACCCATTCACCAGCAGTTGATGGCAGTTCCTGGTCATACTAAGATTGAGAAGATTTTTTCCCATCCTCAGGCTTTGGCTCAGGGAAAAAAATTCATCGATGAACACTATCCAGAGGCTCAAATCGAGGTAACCGCCAGTACCGCCTATGCAGCTCGCTTTATTTCAGAACATCCAGATCAGCCTTATGCAGCTATTGCTCCTAAAAGTTCAGCTGAAGAATATGGCTTGGAATTGATTGCAGAGGATATTCAGGAAATGGAAGCCAATTTCACACGTTTTTGGGTGTTAGGGGCAGAGATACCGAAGATTCCTTTGAACTCACAAGCTGAAAAAATGAGTTTGGCCTTGACCTTACCAGACAACCTACCTGGTGCTCTTTACAAGGCACTTTCGACCTTTGCTTGGAGAGGGATTGACTTAACAAAGATTGAAAGTCGCCCCCTTAAAACAGCCTTGGGAGAATACTTTTTCATTATCGATGTAGACTATAGTGACAAAGAACTGGTTCATTTTGCAAGACAAGAACTAGAAGCTATTGGAATCCAGCATAAGATTCTGGGGACCTACCCGATTTTTACCATAACTGATTTAGAAAAGGAGAGTCAATGAGCAAAGAAAATCCTTTAAGTCATCACGAGCAGTTACGTTATGACTATCTCTTCAAAAATATTCATTACCTCAACGACCGTGAACGGAGGGAGTTTGATTATCTGCAACAGAAAATGGCAGGTCCCAAGTCTGAAGTTCACCATTTCCACCAAGAAGAAAAAGAAGAAACTTGGGGTAGAGATATTGATCTTCCGACTTATGGCAGTAGAAGCCGGTCTAAGAAACGTGAAAAGGTAGCTCCTCAACCTAAAGTCAAAAAGAAAAAGAGAAGAATTCGCTTCAAACGAATACTGACTTGGTTCTTGCTGTTGATTACCTGTGTGCTTGTAGGGATGATTTTTATGTTTCTTCGAGGGTTCCAGTCAGCAGCCAATCCAACAAATAAGCCAGCTGACGCCAAGGCAGCTCAAGTAGAGGTCTTTAACGGTCAGGATACCAAAGATGGTGTGAATATTTTAGTCATGGGGACAGATGGCCGTATCGGTCAAAATAGTGCAGAAACCCGTACTGACACAATCATGGTACTGAATGTCAGCGGATCGGATAAGAAGATCAAGCTAGTCAGCTTTATGCGTGACAACTTAGTTTATATCGACGGGTATAGTAAGATTGTAAATGGCCAGAAACAGACGGATAACAAACTAAATGTTGCCTATGAACTTGGGGAACAAGAAGGACAAAAAGGTGCTGAAAAGGTCCGCAAGGTTCTAAAAGACAACTTTGATTTGGATATTAAGTACTATGCCCTAGTTGACTTCCAGGCCTTTGCAACAGCTATTGATACCCTCTTCCCTGACGGAGTAACGATTGATGCTCAATTCTCAACATTGAATGGTCAACCTCTGACAGAAGCCACAGTCGGAGATGACCTTCATGCAACAGAGACAGAGTCCCCAACTCAAACTATCAAAGTTGGAAAACAGCAAATGAATGGCTCCACCTTGCTGAACTATGCTCGCTTCCGTGATGATGATGAGGGAGACTATGGCCGTACCAAACGTCAGCAACAAGTCATGTCAGCTGTTCTTGAGCAAATCAAAGATCCAACCAAGCTCTTTACGGGGTCAGAGGCACTTGGAAAAGTCTTTGGCATGACATCAACAAATCTACCATATAGCTTCTTGTTGACCAATGGCTTATCTGTCCTAGAAGGTGCTCAAAATGGCATTGAAAGACTCACCGTCCCAGAACTTGGTGACTGGGTAGACGCTTATGATATCTATGGTGGACAAGGACTTCTAGTTGATCAAAATAAATATCAGACCAAACTCGCCCAAATGGGAATGAGATAGAATACTATAAAAAAATCAAAGTTTGAATCACAAGTGAAAAAGTGGTTTAGGCTTTGATTTTTCTTAGTATCTGATGGATTTTTAGGGCTTTTTTATGGTATAATAAAACGATATAACTCGTTATTGGACAGAAGAGGAGAGACATGAGTGATTTGAAAGCGATTCAGGCTCGTAGTCTGGAAATGGCTGAATATTTCGTCGCATTTTGTAAAGAACATGATTTGTTGTGCTATCTCTGTGGTGGAGGAGCCATTGGCGCCCTTCGTAATAAGGGCTTCATTCCTTGGGATGATGATCTAGACTTTTTCATGCCACGTAAGGACTATGAAAAATTAGCAGAACTGTGGCCACGTTATGCAGACGAGCGTTATTTCTTGTCAAAGAGTAACAAAGATTTTGTAGACCGTAACCTTTTTATTACCATTCGTGACAAGGAAACTACTTGTATCAAGCCTTATCAAAAGGATTTGGATTTGCCACACGGTTTGGCCTTGGACGTTTTACCATTGGATTATTATCCTAAAAATCCAGCTGAGCGTAAGAAACAGGTTCGTTGGGCCCTGATTTATTCACTCTTTTGTGCGCAAACTATCCCAGAAAAGCATGGTGCGGTCATGAAATGGGGAAGTCGCATCTTACTCGGCCTGACTCCAAAATCTCTACGTTATCGCATTTGGAAAAAAGCTGAAAAAGAAATGACCAAGTATGGTCTGGCTGAGAGCGATGGAATTACGGAATTATGCTCAGGTCCCGGCTACATGCGAAACAAATACCCAATCGCATCCTTTGAGGACAATCTTTTCTTGCCATTTGAAGGAACTGAGATGCCCATCCCAGTCGGCTATGATGCCTATCTCAGCACTGCTTTTGGGGACTATATGACACCGCCACCAGCAGACAAGCAAGTACCGCATCATGATGCTATTATAGCAGACATGGACAAGAGCTACACAGAGTACAAGGGAGAATATGGAGCATGATGGGAGAAAAAATAAGCGTTATCGTTCCGGTCTACAATGTAGAAGCCTATCTGGAGCGATGTGTGGAGTCGATTCTTCAACAGACTTATGCCCATTTTGAGTTAATCCTAATCAACGATGGTTCTACTGATTCTAGTGGACAGATCTGTGATCACTTAGCATCTCAGTATGAGAATATCAAGGTTTATCATATCGAAAATTCTGGTGTTTCAAATGCTAGAAATATGGGAATTCAGCTAGCGACGGGTTCTTGGGTTACCTTTATTGATAGCGATGATTTCGTTACCCAGGATTACCTAGCTACTTTAGCAAGTGCAGTTGAAGGGGTGAATGTAGGCTTTGCAATTGCTCCTCTGCACCATATCAAAAACGGCATTGTAACTGATATACCTTCACATTCTGGAAAAACAGAACTCTGGTCAACAGAAGAAACCATGAAGGAACTACTGATGACTACCAGAACGTCATTTTTTCCAGTTGCAAAACTGTTTAAGAGAGACCTGCTTGCGGATGAAAAGTTTAATACAAATTATCACCTAGCTGAAGATGCCTTATTTTTAACTGAATTGCTACTAAAGACAAGATGTAGTTGCGTCTTTATTGACAAACCTGTTTATTATTATGATCATCGTGAGGGAAGTGCAACAACATCTGTTAATCGATATGTATTTGACACAATAGAAGTTTATCAGCAAATAATTGCTCAAGTTTCACAAGCCTTTCCTAATTTGAAATACGAATTAATAAACAGAGAATGTTGGTCGTACATCACAGTTTACGATAAAATTATCTTTACTTCACGTGAAGAGTATCAAAAGGAGAAAGCCGAGCTGAGGACTTGGATTGTTCAGCATCGACGCGAAATATGGAAAGATGCTTATTTCACCACTTTTCGCAAGGTAGCGATCCTTTCACTTGTCATTTCTCCATGGCTATATAAGAAAATTGTTGGATTAAAAAACTAATATCATGAGAAGGAGTTGAAAATGAATTTTTCAAAAATGGATGAATACTTTGAAAAATCAAAACTATGGATTGCGTATCTATTTGTTTTCATTTCGATTTTAAGTATGAGTTCACTGGTTTATAAGATAGCAAATCCCCTCTACAAGGGATTATCAGCAATTGTAGTGCTTTATATTTGCTATACCTTATTGTTTAAGTGGAAAGAAATCACAGCAGATCGTAAATTTCTATCCTTATTTGGACTATTAGCTGGAAGTCATCTGCTATCAGCTATTTTCAATCGCTCTGGACATCTGATTGGAAATGTGATTGAAATTCTCTTCATGGTAACCTATGTTTTATTATTTACCATGTTACAATCAGGGCAACTTAAAAAATTATTTGACTGGATTGCCTATACGGTTCAAATTGTATCTTTTTCTTCAGCAATTTTTGCGTTTGGTTTATTGGTAAGTAGAGTCCTTATCCTATTTAAGATTGGCGAACAATCTTATTACTATGGTGTCATGAATGGACGTCTGTGGGGGATTGTCAATCCAAATGCTAGTGCGATATTTTCATACATTAGCATTATTTTGGCTATGTATTTGATCCATAAAGGAAGTAAATATTCTGTTTATCTTAAACTGAACAATGTGATTCAATTCGTTTACTTCGCAACGATGCAAAGTCGAGGAGCCTTACTTTCTTTACTTCTCATGATTGGACTCTATAGTTTCTTTGCTACTAGAGGAAGTATCGTTAAACGATTCCTCACTTTTATAGTTGCTGGTTTGCTGATTACTGCAACTAATATTGGATTAAGCTATGTAACTTCAATCTATATCTCATCTGAAACTGCGACTGTCTTAGATTTAAACAAAGGACAATCCTATGCTGAGACAGATTCGTCTGTCACTAAGAAGAACGGTGAGCTCCATCTGATTGAAACAACACCAAGTGGTAGAACCTATATCTGGAAAAATGCCATCAAGATGGGAAGTGCCAAACCAATTTTTGGTTATGGTGTACGAAACGTTCCAGATTATTACGCAGAATATTTCAGTAAATTTGAGATTCAAAACTCCCTTATCGGTGGGAATTTTCATAACATTTTTGTGACCATATTTGTCAGTTCGGGAGTTCTAGGTTTGGTATCCTTCCTTCTTGTACTGGCTTATGTCATCAAGCGCTTTTTAACGTATTTGATTGTTTCCAAGAAAAATACTGATAAATTGATCATGATCCTATTCTTTGGTATCTTGTTTGGTCAATTATTTGAAAGTCAGATTATGTATTCAACCAACTTTATTAATATCATCTTCTGGCTAGCAATTGGCTATGGACTCGTAGTCTGCAAACGGGATGAAGGAGTTCGGTACCAAGAAGTAACAGATGTCAATGAAATTCAACAGATGGAACTTGGAATCATGGAGTATATTCATGAAGTTTGTCAGAAAATTGGAGTCAAGTATTTCTTAGCATATGGAAGTCTAATTGGTGCTGTTCGCCATCAAGGATTTATCCCTTGGGATGATGACATGGATATCTGCATGTTACGAGAAGATTATGAAAAATTGCAAGACTACCTTATCGCTAACCCTGATGAACGTTACGAGGTCATGTCTTATAAAAATAATCTCAACTATGTCTATCCCTTCATGAAAGTGCAGGATAACCATACTTACTTGCTAGAAGAAGATGTTCGCATCGATTCGAATATGGGAATCTATGTAGATATTTTCCCTGTAGATGGCTACGAAGATGACGTAGAATTTAAAAACAAGATGACGAAACTGATAAAGAAACGTCAATTGAGTTGCTACACCTTTAAAGGCATTACCAATACGAAAAGTGTACTGAATTCGCTGCTACGCTATGTGTCAGTTATTATTTTCTATTTCACCAATACGAACAAATACGTTGCCCAGATTGAAGAGCTTGCAAAATCCCGTAAAGTCTCAGATTATGAGCAAGTGGATTATCTTATCTACAAGGATATGAACAAACCAGTGTGGAGACGTGAATGGCTGGAACAAGTTACTACTGGAATATTTGAAGGTAAGGAATTTACCATTCCGAAAAATTATCATGAAATTTTGACCTCAGACTACGGAGACTATATGCAATTGCCACCGGTTGAACAAAGAGTATCTCATCATGATTTTAAATTATGGAAGATTGTTAAAAGGTCTAAATGACGGGATTGGGATTAAGAAACGTTTAAAAATATAGTCAAATTTAGGAGAAAAGAACCTATGTCTGAAAGAACTTTAACTCTTGAAGAAATAAAGCAAGTAGAATTGGATATTTTAAAGTATCTACATGATCTTTGTGAACAACATCAAATCAAATACTTTATTGATTTTGGAACCTTACTAGGAGCTGTACGCCATAAAGGATTTATCCCTTGGGATGATGATACAGATATTTCCTTGGCGCGTGATGAATTTGAAAAACTGTACAAGGTTTTACAAAATGAAAATCATCCCTACTACAAATTGATTTCATTCAGAGAAACAAAGGGATATCCATACAGTTATATGAGAGTCTATGATGTAAGGACTCGTCGAGATGCTAACCTCGTAGACCCAACGGTCGTATTGGGAACTTGCGTTGACATTTTTCCATATGATGGTGTCGTCACAGAGGAAAGTGACCGTAAAAAAATGAAGCTCTACAAATATTTCATTCGCCTTTCTTCTTTGAATTTTAAAGGGATCAAGTCTGAGAATGGTGGACTTAAAAACCTCCCTCGTTATATGGGATCAGCTATTTTCCGCTTAACTTCCCCACAGCTATGGAATCAAAAATTAGAGAGCCTTGCTTTGAAGTATAGTGTAGATCAAGCAACAGATCTTACTTGTACTATCTATGACCCTTATTATCCAAATGGTATAAAAAAAGAATGGCTCTATGATTTGATTGATATGCCTTATGAAAACATTGTGGTCAAGGTTCCGAGAAAATACCATGAAATACTTGTCTACGAATTTGGAGAAAACTATATGACTCCACCACCTATTGAGCAACAAGTCCCAGGAGGGGATAAAAATTATTGGATTGATTAGATTTTTAAAAGTTGCTTAATGTTAAGATAAAGGAGTTTTCAAGGTGAAAAATAAATGGTTATTAAAATCAGTCAGCTATAGTGTTCTCGCATTCTTTCTATTACTGATTCAGTTATCGCAAGGAGTAGATGCAGATACCATCTCTGCAGGTTCGGGCAATCGTATCCATTTCATAAATACTAAAGCAAAATCTGGGAGTGATGCCATCCTTCTGGAAAGCAATGGTCACTATGCTTTGATTGATATGGGTGAAGACTATGACTTCCCTGATGGGAGTGACCCACGCTATCCAAGCCGCTGGGGAATTTCCATGAGAAATTATCAAGTATTGGAGGATCGATTGATTCGCCACTTGGATCAAATAGGTGTAAAAAAATTAGATTTTATTATAGGAACTCATGTTCATAGTGACCATATTGGTGGAGCAGACGAAATACTCAATCGATATCAGGTCGGTAAGTTTTATTTGAAAAAATATTCAGATGATCGGATCACAGCAAACTGGGGACTATGGGATAATCTTTTCAATTATGATAATGCTTTGAGAGCAGCTCAAAAACGAGGAGTTACTCTTATCCAGAATATTTCAGATGAGGATAGCCACCTAAAATTAGGTGATATGGATATTCAACTCTACAACTATAAGAATGAATATGATGCTGACGGGAATCTGAAAAAAGTTCGAGATGATAACTCCAACTCCATTGTTTCAGTAGTGACTGTGGCAGGAAAGAGAATCTATCTTGGTGGAGATTTGGATAATGCCGAGGGAGCAGAAGATAAGTTAGGTCCAGTTATCGGCAAGGTTGATATGATGAAATGGAACCACCATTATGATGCGACAATTTCAAATACGATTAATTTCCTTGAAAACTTATCACCAAAAATGATTATTCAGACAACTGGTGGAGATATTAATGTTGCTTCAACCAGAGAATACCTTCAGAAGAAAAATATTCAGGTTCTTCATGCTGCTAGCCAAACTCAAGACGCTACCGTTTTTGATATTAGCGATAAAGGATTTGCTAATGTTTCAAATACCTTCCCTAATATCCCTGTAGTTGACGAAAAATGGTATCAAGAAGATGGTTATTGGAAATATCGTTTGACTGACGGAGAAATGGCTATCGGCTGGAGAGAGATTGGCGGAGCCACTTATTTCTTTAATGGAAAAGGACAAATGCAAGCAGGTCGCTGGCTTCACCTTAACGACGACTGGGGAGAAAATGCCAAAGGGAATGATTACTATCTGAACCAAAATGGTAAAATGCAAACTGGTGGTTGGTTCAAACTAGATGACTCTTGGTATTATATCCAATCAAATGGTGCTAGACGATTTAGCGAGCTCTCTGAAATTGGAGGGAAAAAGTATCTCTTTGCGGCAGATGGGAAGATGCTAACAGGACACCAAGTTTATAATGGCAAGAAGATGTTCTTTAGCGAAAGTGGTGCACTCCAAACAGCAGGTAAGCCTTCAACATGGCAAAAGATTGATTCAAATTGGTATTTCTATGATGAGGATGGGCTAAAGACCATCGGTAAAAAGAATATCAATGGAAGCACATACTACTTTAATCAAGAAGGTATCATGCAAACTGGCTGGGCATTTGTTGATGGTCACTGGAACTATTTTGCAAGTTCTGGAGCTATGAAAACCGGCTGGGTCAAGGATCAGGAAACATGGTATTATCTGGATAAAGATGGCATCATGTTAACTGGCAGACAAGATATAAATGGTGTTCGTTACTATTTGAATGCTAGTGGTGCCATGCAGACTGGCTGGAAGTGGCAAGACAATAGCTGGTACTTCTATACGAACTCAGGTGCTATGAAAACTGGTTGGTTGAAAGATAAAGAATCATGGTATTATTTGGATCCAGAAACTGGTATTATGGCTGTAGGATCTAAAGAGATTGACGGTAAGAACTATTTCTTCAGCTCTGCAGGTACTATGCAAGTTGGATGGCAGTGGTCAAATGATTCTTGGCATTATTACGCTACGTCTGGCGCACTCCAAACTGGTTGGTTGAAAGATGGTGATGCCTGGTATTATCTTGAAGGTAAGGAAGGCGTTATGTTAGTCGGCCTCCATCAAGTAGATGGTAAGCAATATTACTTTAGCAAATCTGGTGCCATGCAAACAGGCTGGAAATGGTTTGATAATCATTACCGTTACTTTGAATCAAATGGAGCCATGAAAACTGGTTGGATAAAAGACAAAGGCGTCTGGTATTATCTAAATCCTGAAGATGGCATCATGTTGGTTGGCCTTCATAAAGTAAATGGTGATCATTATTACTTTGATGAATCAGGAGCTATGCAAACGGGTTGGAAACAGCTTGATGGTAATTGGTACTATTTCCAAGCTAATGGTTCTTTGTTGAAGAACGCAACAACACCTGATGGTTACAAAGTAAACGAAGAAGGAATCTGGAAACAGGCTGTTGCTGCTGTAAATAGCGATGCAGTCAAGCCAGAACAGAAACAAGAAGCTAATTCCTCTATTGTTGAACAACCTAAACAAGATTCAAATCTAGAAGCCAACGCTTCTGAAAAGAAAGAAAACGAATAAAGAAGAAATCCCCTACTGGCAACTAATTTATCAGTAGGGGATTTTTTAATTTCGTTTTAATTTTGCAAGTACAAGGTTCAGTGCATAGTGGAGTGTTTTGTCTTTGGTGATAAAGAGGGTCAAGAGGTAATAGATACCACAAGTTGCTACGGTAGAAAGAACCATGAGAATCATATTGAAGTTTACTGTGTAGGAATTGATTTGGAAAATCATCTTGAAAATATAGAAGATTGGGATAAAACCAAGGGATATAATGCTATAACGTGTTAAGGTTATAAAAATTTCTTTTAAACTAATCAGTTGGTGTTTCTTGATAAAATGAATTTCAAGTAAAACAACGATAGTTTCTGCGATAATGGTCGTAGCGATGTAATACTCAGGTGCAAAAATATTATTGAAATACAAGATGCTATTTAATAGTATATTAGCCCCACCACCAAGGAAGTAGAAGGCAGTTAAGCGATTTTCATGGTCGTTGATAAAGATAATCTGTTTACCAAGAATCAACTCTATAGCCCAAATGATGGTACGAAAAGCGAAGACGCTAGTTACGATACCCGCTTCAAGATATTTTTCAGAAGAATAAATAACAGTTGCGTACCGTCCCAATATCATGATCCCGATACTAGTTGGAACCATAAGGAAATAGAATAAGGATGCCGCTTGATTCACGAGATAATTATAGGACTTGTAATCCTTTTTACCGAGATAGTAGCCAAGGCGTGGAATACTGACGTTGATAGCTCCACTCAAGACACTGGCAATCAACATGACGATACTATAGGCAATTGTATAGTAGGAAATATAGTTCTCATCCGGTCCCTTGGTGATAAACATTCTATCTAGCAAGGTATAAAGCATATTAGCGTTTGCTAGGAGAAGCATAGTAAAGAGTGGTTTAGAAGCTTTAGCTAATTCGACGAAACCAATCTTAACAAAAGAAACTTCTCTCTTAATCCAAAGAAAACTGAGCAGGTAGTTGAGGATAGTGGTCGCTGTCATAACGATAGCATAAGGAACGATATCATCTGCCGTTTTAACAAAGGCGAAGATAGCGACCAGCATGGTAATTCGAATAATTAATGTTTTATAGAGGATGAAGGCATAGTTTTCATAAGCCTCGTTCATCCATTCGATATTGAGAAATTGGAAGAGTGCTTGGGCCCCTAGGATGTAGTACAGGACTTTCAGATTCTCAATGCTGGTGTCAAAGAAGATAATGAGGAAGTAGATACCTGTCGTCAGGAGAGAGGTGAAAACCGAGATATAAAACAACTTAGAAAAGACGTAGTTGATTTTATTCTTGTCATCCTTGACCTTACTAATAGCTCGAATCCCGTAGTTGTATATTCCAAAGGCAGCTAGTGGAATAACGAAACTTGCCCAGGTATTAGCTGTATTGAAATAACCGTAGTTGGATTTGCTGAGAATCCGCGTCAGATAAGGATTGGTTATCAGTGGAAAAACGATATTGAGAATATTGACCAGCAAGCTGGCCAAGGCATTTACTTTTATATTTTTCATTGAACTTTCTTTCTTAAATCTAAAATCATATCTAGTATTATATCACATTCTCGCTTCATTCTTTTGATAAAATCGTAAAAATCTAGTATAATAGATAGACTGAAAGTATGAGGTTACTAGATATGAAGATGAAACAAATTAGTGATACAACACTGAAAATCACAATGACTTTAGATGATTTGATGGACCGAGGAATGGAGATTGCAGACTTTCTCGTTCCTCAGGAAAAAACTGAAGAGTTTTTCTATGCTATTCTAGATGAGTTAGAGATGCCAGACAATTTCTTGGATAGTGGCATGCTGAGTTTTCGTGTAACGCCAAAACCAGACAAGGTCGACGTCTTTGTGACCAAATCCAAGATTGACCAAAATCTGGATTTTGAAGATTTGGCGGATCTACCAGACATGGAAGAATTAGCCCAAATGTCGCCAGATGAATTTCTCAAAACCTTGGAAAAGAGCATTGCAGATAAGACCAAGGACGATATTGAGGCCATCCAATCTCTAGAGCAGGTCGAAGCAAAGGCAGAAGAGCAAGAGCAGGCAGACAAGGAGACTGAGAGTAAGAAAGAACCTTATATCTACTATATCCTGCGCTTTGCAAGCCTTGCTGACTTAGTTGCTTTTGCAAAGACGGTTAACTACCAGATGGAAACCTCTGAGCTCTATAAGATGAATGGGCACTACTATTTGACAATCTTAGTCGATGTAGAAAATCATCCTAGTCCATATCCGGCCTGGCTCTTGGCTCGTATGCGTGAATTTGCAGACGACAGTGACATCAGTCGTTCCGTTTTGCAAGAGTATGGGCAAATATTGATTAACCATGACGCAGTTCTCGGTCTGCAAAAGATTCGTTCATAATTTTTAAAATCAATTTTCATTTATCAAGAAAGACGAATCATGGGATTCGTTTTTTCTTTTCTAGATCGAAATAGTGATTTACTATAATAGGAATTTTCACAAAATTCTGTTATAATGGCTATATCAGAAAATTTCTAGGAGACAAACATGACAGTTAAAATTGCTTTACTCGGATTTGGTACCGTTGCAAGTGGTGTGCCATTCCTACTAAAGGAAAATGGAGAAAAAATCGTTCAGTCAGCTCATTCAGAGATTGAAGTAGCCAAGGTATTGGTCAAGGATGAAGATGAAAAGAACCGCTTGCTTGCAGCAGGAAATGACTTTAACTTTGTGACCAATGTAGATGATATTTTATCAGACAAGGACATTACTATTGTAGTGGAATTGATGGGGCGTATCGAACCAGCTAAGACCTTTATCACTCGTGCCTTAGAAGCTGGGAAACACGTTGTTACTGCTAACAAGGACCTTTTGGCTGTCCATGGTGCAGAATTGCTAGAAATCGCTAAAGAGCATAAGGTAGCACTTTACTACGAAGCAGCAGTTGCTGGTGGGATTCCAATTCTTCGTACTTTGGCAAATTCATTAGCTTCTGACAAAATTACGCGCGTTCTTGGTGTCGTTAACGGAACTTCCAACTTCATGATGACCAAGATGGTCGAAGAAGGCTGGTCTTACGATGATGCTCTGGCTGAAGCACAAAGACTTGGTTTTGCAGAAAGCGACCCTACAAATGACGTGGATGGGATTGACGCAGCCTACAAGATGGTGATTTTGAGCCAGTTTGCTTTTGGTATGAAGGTTGCCTTTGACGATGTAGCCCACAAGGGAATCCGCAACATCACACCAGAAGACGTAGCTGTAGCCCAAGACCTTGGCTATGTAGTGAAATTGGTTGGTTCTATCGAGGAAACTCCTTCTGGTATTGCTGCGGAAGTAACTCCAACCTTCCTTCCTAAAGCACATCCACTTGCCAGTGTGAATGGGGTAATGAACGCTGTTTTTGTAGAATCTATCGGTATTGGTGAATCTATGTACTACGGACCAGGTGCGGGTCAAAAACCAACTGCAACAAGTGTTGTAGCAGATATTGTCCGTATCGTTCGTCGCTTGAATGATGGTACCATCGGTAAAGACTTCAACGAATATAGCCGTGACCTAGTCTTGGCAAATCCAGAAGATGTTAAAGCTAACTACTACTTCTCAATCTTGGCTCCAGACTCAAAAGGTCAGGTCTTGAAATTGGCTGAGATTTTCAACGCTCAAGATATTTCCTTCAAGCAAATCCTCCAAGATGGTAAAGAGGGTGACAAGGCGCGTGTAGTGATTATCACTCATAAGATTAATAAAGCGCAGCTTGAGAATGTTTCAGCTGAGTTGGCCAAAGCTTCAGAATTTGACCTCTTGAATACCTTCAAGGTGTTAGGAGAATAGGATGAAGATTATTGTACCTGCAACCAGTGCCAATATCGGGCCAGGTTTTGATTCGGTCGGTGTAGCTGTAACCAAGTATCTTCAAATTGAGGTTTGTGAAGAACGGGATGAGTGGTTGATTGAACACCAGATTGGCAAATGGATTCCCCATGACGAGCGTAATCTTTTGCTTAAGATTGCCTTGCAAATTGCGCCTGACTTGCAACCGAGACGCTTGAAAATGACCAGTGATGTTCCCTTGGCGCGTGGTTTGGGTTCTTCTAGCTCGGTTATCGTTGCTGGAATTGAACTGGCTAACCAACTGGGCAATCTCAACTTATCTAACCACGACAAATTGCAGTTGGCTACCAAGATTGAAGGACATCCTGACAATGTAGCTCCAGCAATTTACGGCAATCTCGTTATTGCAAGTTCTGTTGAAGGAAATGTTTCAGCGATTGTGGCTGCCTTCCCAGAGTGTGATTTTCTAGCTTATATTCCCAACTATGAATTGCGCACTCGAGACAGCCGCGGTGTCCTTCCTAAGAAATTGTCCTACAAGGAAGCTGTTGCAGCTAGTTCTATCGCCAATGTGGCCGTTGCAGCCTTGTTAGCAGGAGATATGGTGACAGCTGGTCAAGCAATCGAGGGGGACCTCTTCCACGAGCGCTATCGTCAAAGTCTGGTCCGTGAATTTGCTACGATTAAGCAAGTAGCTAAAGAGAATGGAGCCTATGCGACCTATCTCTCTGGTGCCGGACCGACAGTTATGGTCTTGGCTTCTCATGACAAGATGCCAGCTATTAAGGCAGAATTGCAAAAGCAACCTTTCAAAGGCAAACTGCATGATTTGAAAGTTGATACCCAAGGTGTCCGTGTCCAAACAAAGTAAAGAAATAGAGGATAGGATGGGGAAACTCTCGACCTGAGGGCTTCCTATCCTTTTTTTGAAAAGAAGTTTATACTCAATGAAAATCAAAGAGCAAACTAGGAAGCTAGCCGCAGGTTGCTCAAAACATGGTTTTGAGGTTGCAGATGTAAGCTGACGTGGTTTGAAGAGATTTTGAAGAGTATTAGTTAAAAACTTGATAAAGGAGAAATAAAGATGGCAGAAATTTATCTAGCAGGTGGTTGTTTTTGGGGCCTAGAGGAGTATTTTTCACGAATTTCAGGAGTGCTAGCAACCAGTGTCGGCTACGCTAATGGCCAAGTCGAAACGACCAATTACCAGTTGCTCAAGGAAACAGACCATGCAGAGACTGTTCAAGTGATTTATGATGAGAAGGCTGTGTCACTCAGAGAGATTTTACTTTATTATTTCCGTGTCATTGACCCTTTATCTATCAACCAGCAAGGAAATGACCGTGGTCGCCAATATCGAACGGGAATCTATTATCAGGATGAAGCAGACTTGCCAGCTATCTACACAGTGGTGCAGGAGCAGGAGCGTATGCTGGGTCGAAAGATTGCAGTAGAAGTGGAGAAACTTCGTCACTACATTTTGGCTGAAGACTACCACCAAGACTATCTCAAGAAAAATCCTTCAGGTTATTGTCATATCGATGTGACGGATGCTGATAAGCCATTGATTGACGCCTCTAACTATGAAAAGCCTAGTCAAGAGGTGTTAAAGGAAAGCTTAACTGAAGAGTCTTATCGTGTTACGCAAGAAGCTGCTACAGAGGCTCCATTTAGTAATGCTTATGACCAAACTTTTGAAGAGGGGATTTATGTAGACATCACGACAGGGGAGCCACTCTTTTTTGCTAAGGATAAGTTTGCCTCAGGTTGTGGTTGGCCAAGTTTTAGTCGTCCGATTTCTAAGGAGTTGATTCACTATTACAAGGACCTGAGCCATGGAATGGAGCGAATCGAGGTTCGTTCTCGCTCAGGCAATGCTCACTTGGGTCATGTTTTCACAGATGGACCTCAGGAGTTAGGTGGCCTGCGTTACTGTATTAATTCTGCCTCCTTGCGCTTTGTAGCCAAGGATGAGATGGAAAAAGCAGGATATGGCTATCTATTACCTTGCTTAAACAAATAAAACTGAGAGGGTGGGGCTTCCCACTTTCTTCATTTCTAGAATATGAATAGAAGGGATTTATGAAACACTTACTATCTTACTTCAAATCCTATATCAAAGAATCAATTTTGGCTCCACTGTTCAAGCTGCTAGAAGCTGTTTTTGAGCTCTTGGTTCCCATGGTGATTGCTGGGATTGTTGACCAATCCTTGCCTCAGAGAGATCAAGGGCATCTATGGATGCAGATTGGCCTGCTCCTTATCTTTGCAGTGATTGGCGTTTTAGTAGCCTTGATTGCTCAATTTTATTCAGCAAAGGCAGCGGTAGGTTTTGCCAAGGAATTGACAAACGACCTCTATCGTCATATTCTTTCTTTGCCTAAGGACAGCAGAGACCGTTTGACAACTTCTAGCTTGGTGACCCGCTTGACTTCTGATACCTACCAGATACAGACTGGGATCAATCAATTCCTGCGCCTCTTTTTGCGAGCGCCTATTATTGTTTTTGGGGCTATCTTTATGGCCTATCGCATCTCAGCTGAGCTGACTTTTTGGTTTTTGGTCATGGTTGGTTTTTTGACAATCGTCATTGTCGGTCTCTCTCGACTGGTCAATCCCCTCTACAGTAGTCTCAGAAAGAAAACGGACCAACTGGTTCAGGAAACGCGTCAGCAATTACAAGGCATGCGAGTTATTCGTGCCTTTGGGCAAGAAAAACGAGAATTACAGATTTTTCAAACCCTTAACCAAGTTTATGCTAGATTGCAAGAAAAGACGGGTTTCTGGTCTAGTTTGTTAACACCTCTGACTTATCTGATTGTCAATGGAACCCTTCTCGTCATCATCGGGCAGGGCTATATTTCAATTCAAGGAGGTTTACTCAGTCAAGGTGCTCTTATTGCCCTTATCAACTACCTCTTGCAAATTTTGGTGGAATTGGTTAAGCTAGCTATGCTGATCAATTCTCTCAATCAGTCCTATATCTCAGCCAAGCGAATTGAGGAAGTTTTTACCGAAGCTCCAGAGGATATCCATTCAGAGTTAGAACAAAAGCAAGCTACCGGTGATCGGATTTTGCAAGTCAAAGAATTAACCTTTACCTATCCTGATGCGGCCCAGCCTTCTCTGAGAAACATTTCCTTTGATATGAATCAAGGGCAGATCCTTGGTATAATCGGGGGAACTGGTTCAGGTAAATCAAGCTTGGTGCAAGTCTTACTTGGTCTTTATCCGGCAGACAAGGGAAGTATTGACCTTTATCGAAATGGACGTAGTCCTCGTAATCTTGAGCAATGGCGGTCTTGGATTGCCTATGTGCCTCAAAAAGTCGAACTTTTTAAGGGAACTATTCGTTCCAACTTGACTCTGGGTTTCAATCAAGAAGTATCTGACCAAGAACTCTGGCAGGCCTTGGAGATTGCGCAAGCTAAGGATTTTGTCAGTGAAAAGGAAGGACTCTTGGATGCCCTGGTTGAGGCTGGAGGTCGAAATTTCTCAGGTGGACAAAAACAAAGGCTGTCTATCGCACGTGCAGTCTTGCGCCAAGCTCCATTTCTCATCTTAGATGATGCGACCTCGGCCCTCGACACCATTACCGAGTCCAATCTCTTGAAAGCTATCCGAGAGAATTTGCCAAACACGAGTTTAATCTTGATTTCTCAACGGACTTCGACACTTCGTATGGCTGACCAGATTCTCCTCTTGGAAAAAGGTGAGTTACTAGCTGTTGGCAAGCACGATGACTTGATGAAGACTAGCCAAGTCTATCGCGAAATCAATGCATCCCAACATGGAAAGGAGGACTAGCATGAAACGACAAACTGCAAACCAGACGCTCAAACGTTTGGCCATAGATTTAGCAAACCATCCTTTCCTCCTTTTCCTTGCCTTTCTAGGAACTATTGCCCAAGTTGGCTTATCAATTTACCTACCTATTCTGATTGGACAGGTCATTGACCAAGTTCTAGTGGCTGGTTCATCACCAGTTTTTTGGCAGATTTTCATTCAGATGATATTGGTAGTCATAGGAAATACTCTGGTACAATGGGCCAATCCTCTTCTTTATAATCGTCTAATCTTCTCTTATACCAGAGGCTTGCGAGAGCGAATTATCCATAAGCTCCATCGTTTACCGATTGCTTTTGTGAACCGGCAGGGCAGTGGAGAGATGGTTAGTCGTGTGACCACAGACATAGAACAGTTGGCAGCTGGTTTGACCATGATTTTCAATCAATTTTTCATTGGTGTTTTGATGATTTTGGTTAGTATTCTAGCCATGCTCCAAATTCACCTCCTCATGACCCTCTTGGTCTTGCTGTTGACGCCGCTGTCCATGGTGATTTCACGCTTTATTGCCAAACGCTCCTATCATCTCTTCCAGAAGCAAACAGAGACGAGGGGAATTCAGACTCAGTTGATTGAAGAGTCGCTTAGCCAGCAGACCATTATCCAGTCCTTCAATGCTCAGACAGAGTTTATCCAAAGACTGCACGAGGCGAATGCCAACTACGCAAGCTATTCTCAGTCAGCTATCTTTTATTCCTCAACGGTTAATCCTTCGACTCGCTTTGTCAATGCGCTCATTTATGCTCTTCTAGCTGGAGTAGGAGCTTATCGTATCATGATGGGTTCAACCTTGACCATTGGGCGTTTAGTAACTTTTTTGAACTATGTTCAGCAGTATACCAAGCCCTTTAACGATATTTCTTCAGTGCTAGCTGAGTTGCAAAGTGCTCTCGCTTGCGCAGAGCGCGTCTATGCTGTCTTAGAAAGTCCAGAGGTGGCTGAAACAGGTAAGGAAGTCTTGACCAGTGACCAAGTTAAGGGAGCCATTTCCTTTAAGCATGTTTCTTTTGGATACCATCCTGAAAGGATCTTGATTAAGGATTTGTCTATCGATATCCCAGCTGGTAGCAAGGTAGCCATCGTTGGTCCGACAGGTGCTGGTAAGTCAACTCTTATCAATCTCCTCATGCGTTTTTATCCTATTAACTCGGGAGATATCTTGTTAGATGGGCAATCCATTTATGATTATACCCGAGCGTCATTGAGACAGCAGTTTGGGATGGTACTCCAAGAAACCTGGCTCAAGCAAGGGACCATTCATGACAATATTGCCTTTGGAAATCCTGATGCCAGTAGGGAGCAGGTGATTGCTGCCGCAAAAGCAGCCAACGCAGACTTTTTCATCCAACAGTTGCCACAGGGATACAATACCAAGTTGGAAAATGCAGGAGAATCTCTCTCTGTCGGTCAAGCCCAGCTCTTGACCATCGCCCGAGTCTTTCTAGCTATTCCAAAGATTCTTATCTTAGACGAGGCGACTTCCTCCATCGATACACGGACAGAGGTGCTAGTACAGGATGCCTTTGCCAAACTCATGAAGGGGCGCACAAGCTTTATTATTGCTCACCGTTTGTCAACCATTCAGGATGCGGATTTGATTCTTGTCTTGGTAGATGGTGACATTGTGGAGCATGGTAACCATCATGATCTCATGGATAGAAAGGGCAAGTATTACCAAATGCAAAAAGCTGCGGCCTTTAGCTCTGAATAAGTCATTCCTACCCATTTAAATTCTTAATGACACTAAAAGTTGCCTTCGGGTGACTTTTTTGTTACAATAGCTAGAAAAAATCAAGGTCTTAGAAGGAGAAAACAATGAAAGTCTATCAGCATGTAAATATCGTGACTTGTGACCAAGATTTCCATGTTTATTTGGATGGTGTCTTAGCCGTTAAGGATTCTCAAATCGTCTATGTCGGCCAAGAGGAGTCAGAGATTTTAGAGCAAGCTGAGCAGATTATAGACTATCAGGGAGCCTGGATCATGCCTGGTTTGGTTAATTGCCACACCCATTCTTTCATGACAGGTTTGCGAGGAATTCAGGATGACAGCAATCTCCACGAATGGCTCAATGACTATATCTGGCCAGCAGAAGCAGGATTTACTCCCGATATGACTACCAAGGCAGTCAAAGAAGCTCTGACAGAGATGCTCCAGTCAGGAACAACAACCTTCAACGATATGTATAATCCCAATGGTGTGGATATTGAGCAAATTTATCAGGCAGTTAAGGCTTCCAAGATGAGTTGTTATTTCTCACCGACCCTCTTTTCTTCAGAGGCAGAAACAACTGCTGAGACCATAAGCAGAACCCGAGCCATCATAGAGGAAATCTTAGGATATGAAAACCCAAATTTCAAGGTTATGGTAGCTCCACATTCTCCCTACAGCTGTAGTAGAGACTTGCTGGAAGCGAGCTTAGATATGGCAAAAAAGCTGGACATTCCTATCCATATCCATGTGGCAGAGACCAAGGAAGAGTCAGGAATTATCCTCAAACGCTATGGCAAACGTCCCCTCGCCTTTCTAGAAGAACTGGGTTATTTAGATCATCCGTCTGTCTTTGCTCATGGGGTCGAGCTAAACGAGCGAGAAATTGAACGCTTGGCAACTTCTCATGTGGCAATCGCCCATAATCCTATCAGTAACCTCAAACTGGCCTCAGGGATTGCTCCAATCATCCAACTCCAAAAAGCAGGAGTAGCAGTCGGAATTGCGACAGACTCGGTTGCTTCCAATAACAATCTAGATATGTTTGAGGAAGGACGGACAGCAGCCCTTCTTCAAAAGATGAAAAGTGGAGATGCCAGCCAATTTCCTATCGAAACAGCCCTTAAGGCACTGACAATCGAAGGAGCTAAGGTTCTAGGAATGGAAAAGCAGATAGGAAGCCTAGAAGTCGGCAAACAGGCAGATTTTCTGGTCATTCAACCACAAGGAAAAATCCATCTTCAACCTCAGAAAAATATGCTCTCTCACCTCGTTTATGCTGTCAAATCCAGTGATGTTGATGATGTTTATATCGCTGGAGAACAGGTGGTTAAGCAAGGCAAAGTTTTGACAGTAGAGATTTAAAAAAATTTAAAAAAAGTTTGCAAAAATCTTGCATTCTTTTTTTGTCTATGCTATACTTATATACGGTTTGAAAAAACTGCCTAAGACAGTAGGGGAGCTCGACTCATAAAGATCCTACCGAGGACAAAACGTATCATGTAAAAAGAAGCGTATTGTACTTTCGTGTCTAGGTTTGGGCGCGTTTTTCTTTTGGAAAAATTCCCCAAGCAAAATAATTACGGAGGTGAACACACTAATGAGTGAAGCAATTATTGCTAAGAAAGCGGAACTAGTTGACGTAGTAGCTGAGAAAATGAAAGCTGCTGCATCAATCGTCGTTGTAGACGCTCGTGGTTTGACAGTTGAACAAGATACAGTTCTTCGTCGTGAGCTTCGTGGAAGCGAAGTTGAGTATAAAGTAATTAAAAACTCAATCTTACGTCGTGCAGCTGAAAAAGCTGGTCTTGAAGATCTTGCATCTGTTTTTGTTGGACCATCTGCAGTAGCATTTTCTAACGAAGATGTTATCGCACCAGCGAAAATCTTGAACGATTTTGCTAAAAACGCTGAAGCACTTGAAATCAAAGGTGGTGCAATCGAAGGCGCTGTCGCATCTAAAGAAGAAATCGTTGCTCTTGCAACTCTTCCAAACCGCGAAGGGCTTCTTTCTATGCTCCTTTCTGTACTTCAAGCGCCAGTGCGCAACGTTGCTCTTGCAGTCAAAGCGGTTGCAGACAACAAAGAAGACGCAGCTTAATCTTAAGCTACGCAGCGTAGCTTAGCTACGAAAAAACTATTATAAAATTAAAAACTTATTTGGAGGAAATAACAATGGCATTGAACATTGAAAACATTATTGCTGAAATTAAAGAAGCTTCAATCCTTGAATTGAACGACCTTGTAAAAGCTATCGAAGAAGAATTTGGTGTAACTGCAGCTGCTCCTGTAGCTGTTGCTGCAGCTGGTGCTGCTGACGCTGGTGCTGCTAAAGACTCATTTGACGTTGAGTTGACAGCTGCCGGTGACAAAAAAGTTGGCGTTATCAAAGTTGTACGTGAAATCACTGGTCTTGGACTTAAAGAAGCTAAAGAACTTGTTGATGGTGCACCAGGTGTCATCAAAGAAGGCGTTCCAACTGCAGAAGCTGAAGAAATCAAAGCTAAATTGGAAGAAGCTGGAGCTTCAGTTACTCTTAAATAATAGAGCAACTACATTAGTAGCTTAAAAACATGATAAAACCGCTATTCTTAGGAGTAGCGGTTTTTCTTTTTATATTTCATGGGGTACAAATGGGGCAAACTAATTATATAGTTTATCTAGGAGACAAACAAGTTTTGAATAATAGGCTTTCCATAAAAAATAATACAAGTTTTTACCCTTCAGGATTTATTTTTTTCTGGTATCATCATTCCTATGAACAGTAGAAAAGTAAGTTTTTAATTTATTGATACTCCGGATATTACAATCTCAGTATTAAAGAACTTTATTGAAGGTAATTTTCGAACGGTTTGAGGTAATTTCAATGAAATTTTAATAGATATTTCAATTTTCTTCTTGACTCTGACCCTAGGTAAGGGATTATACTAATAGTAGATAAGAAAGGAGATTATTATGCAAATCAATATGATTCGTTCAGATAAAGTTTATCAGGAGATGCTTGAGCTTCCTTTAGAAAAGAGAGAAGGTCTCTTTCGAGCTAAAATATTAGCACCTTTTGCAATGAAATACCAAACGCAACACATCCCTTTGAAAGCAAAGTACCCTGGAGGATTTGATGCTCTATTCCTACTTGGCTTTATGAATCAGTTGCCCGGAACTCTATCAGAAAAGGATAGACCGGCTATCGACGCTCTGAGCTCTGATCAACTCTGGCAGGATTGTCAAGATACCATCAAGAGGAGTATTGGTCTTTTTGAGCAAGCTGGCTATGACTTAGAGGTTGAGGATTACTATTTTACTATTTTATTGGGCAATCCAGAAAAACCTATGCTACAGCTCAATAAGGGTTACAGCGGAGATGGAGGAATTCCAGGCTACCTCATGCTTAGTTTACTACCAAATGACTATACTTTACCCCGTGTGCAGGCAGCGTTAGCCCATGAGTGCAATCACAATGTCCGCTTCCAATTTGTCAAATGGAACCAGCAGACGACACTAGCAGACTGGGTAGTCAGTGAAGGATTGGCAGAGTCTTTTGCGGCTGAGCTCTATGGTAAGGATCTCATTGGGCCTTGGGTTACTTCAACCAGTCCAGAGCAGTTAGAAGAGATTAAGCCCATCATCTCAAGTCAGCTTCAGCTAACAGGTATGGCGGAAATGGCTCCTTATCTTTACGGTGATGAAATTGCTGAGATTCAAGGTCAAATACCGGTTGGTATGCCTTATGCTGCAGGCTATGCTTATGGCTATCATCTTATACAAGCCTATCTGAAAAAGACTGGCAAGAGCATTATTGAGGCCACAGTAACACCAACAGAAGAGATTTTAGAGGCGACTGAAGACTTTTGGAAATGACACTTTTGTTTGAAAATTTGCCAGAACATGATATAATGTAGGTAATTTCAGGAGGTGATAGTATGCACTATAAAAGAATTGAATTGAAGGTGACAGATCAAGGAATTCATGAGCGCAAGATTTTTCAAGGTGTTAAGATTTTCAGTCGTAGCAAGTTATCTAAAGATCAGAAAAGCATTCTAACACAGAAGCTTTACCTGACTCCGAAGCAAAACATCGTTTACTATCAACGGACAGATGTCAACTATGACCAGAACTGGCAGCATAATAAGGACTATTACGAATTAGCTTATGGTCAGTTGGACAGAGAGACTGTTTTTAAGGTTTGTCAAGATTTTGACGAACTAAGTCCTTTTCTGGAAAATGAGCTACTTGAGAAGCTAAAAGAAAAGCAGTTAACAGGCAAATTTTTTGAAAAATTAGATATATAAAAATCCGGCTGCTTTTATAAGCAGTCGGATTTATTCTAGTGTGATAGTGCTGAAACAATACCTTTACTATCATAGCCTTGGCTACATTTTTAAAAGTTATTTTAGCTGTCTTGAGGAGCTTGATACTGATGTCCTCAAGTCGACCATAGTATATTGCCATCTATTCATCTGATGAGAAGGATTTTATCATCCAGATATTCATAGCTGGGTGGCCGGCGGCGTTAGAAAGTGGTTCTTGCAGTGATGTAAAACCATAGTGCTGATAGATGGACACAGCCGTAGCCAGTTCAGTAGAGGTTTCTAGATAAAGCTGTTCATAACCTGCTAGGCGGGCTTCCTGGAATATTCGCTTTATCAACCTGCTGGAATAACCTTTGCCACGGCTATTTTTAGTGACATACAGTTTTTGTAATTCAGCAATCTTATCGGACACAGGTGCAAAGCCACCACAGCCAACCAGCTGTCCTTCATCTTCCAGAACAAAGTAAGCTGCTCTCTCTTGCTGTTGATAATAGTCGGCCAAATGATCTAGATGAGAATCAAAGTAGACAGTTCCTGGTTTGTCAAGCCCGAATTCTTCTAGGCTGGCTCGAATGAGCTGCGCTACAGCTGGATTGTCTCTTACTTCCATTGGCCGTAAGTTCATCATTTGTCCTCCGATAGGATGTATCGACTAATTAAACAATACCTTGTGCAATCATAGCGTTTGCTACGTTTTCGAAGGCAGCGATATTTGCTCCTGCAAGGTAGTCAGTACCAAGTCCGTATGTTTCAGCAGTTGTTTTAGCTGTATTGAAGATGTTGGTCATGATGTCTTTGAGGCGTCCATCAACTTCTTCACGGGTCCATGAAAGGCGAAGGCTGTTTTGGCTCATTTCAAGCGCTGATACAGCTACACCACCAGCGTTGGCAGCTTTGGCAGGTCCGTAAAGGATTCCGTTTTCTTTGTAGACTTTAATCGCATCAAGGTCACTAGGCATGTTAGCACCTTCTGATACACAGATAACGCCTTGAGCAACCAAACGTTTAGCTGCGTCGCCGTTGATTTCGTTTTGAGTCGCACATGGAAGAGCGATGTCGTAGTTTCCAGCGTAAGTCCATACAGAACCTTCATGGTAAGTAGCAGTTGCTTTCTCAGCTGCGTACTCAGTCAAACGAGCACGGCGTTTTTCTTTAACATCAACCAAAAGATCGAAGTCAATACCATTTTCGTCGATGACATAACCGTTTGAGTCAGATACAGAGATAACAGTTGCACCAAGTTCAGTCGCTTTTTGAAGAGCGTATTGAGCTACGTTACCAGAACCTGAAATAACCACTTTCTTACCAGCAAAACTGCTACCATTAGCTTTGAGCATTTCTTCAGTGTAGTAAACCAATCCATAACCAGTTGCTTCTGGACGAATCAAGCTACCACCAAATCCAAGAGGTTTACCAGTCAAGACACCCGCATCAAATTGGTTAAGACGTTTGTATTGTCCGTAAAGGTAACCAATTTCGCGTCCTCCAACACCGATATCACCAGCAGGTACGTCAAGAGATGGTCCGATGTATTTTTGCAATTCAGTCATGAAGCTTTGGCAGAAGCGCATCACTTCAGCGTCAGTCTTTCCTTTAGGATCGAAGTCTGCCCCCCCTTTTCCTCCACCGATTGGAAGTCCAGTCAAGACGTTTTTAAAGATTTGTTCGAAGCCGAGGAATTTCAAGATCCCTTGGTTCACAGTTGGGTGGAAACGAAGTCCGCCTTTATATGGTCCAACAGCTGAGTTGAATTGAACACGGTAACCACGGTTGACTTGGACTTTTCCATCACGGTCCACCCAAGGCACACGGAAAGAAATCACGCGCTCAGGCTCAGTGATACGTGCCAAGATGTTTTCTTCGATATACTCGGGATGTTTTTCAAATACAGGTTCCAAAGTGCTGAAGAATTCTTCAACCGCCTGGAGAAATTCAGCCTCATGCCCGTTACGAGCTTTCACAGTTGCAAACACGCTTTGGATATAGTCTTTAGCAGATGTCATATCGTTCTCCTTTTTGTTGTTATATTTTATTACATGAGCCATTATAGCAGAATTTTTTTTGAGTGTAAAGAAAAAAACAGAAATTTTCTAAAAATTCTTTCAATTTACAAAACCGAACGTTTTATATAGAAATTAGTTTCTCAAAGAGAAAATCTTAAAGTATGGTATAATATTAGAAATAAAAGGAATCTGGAGGATCAGAATCATGGTATCAACGAAAACACAAATAGCTGGCTTAGAGTTTGACAATTGCTTGATGAATGCAGCGGGTGTGGCTTGTATGACGATAGAAGAGCTTGAAGGAGTCAAAAACTCAGCGGCGGGTACTTTTGTTACGAAGACAGCGACCTTGGACTTTCGTCAGGGCAATCCTGAGCCACGTTATCAGGATGTTCCACTTGGTTCTATCAACTCAATGGGATTACCAAATAATGGTTTAGACTATTATCTGGACTATCTTTTGGACTTGCAGGAAAAAGAACCAAACCGTACTTTCTTCCTATCTTTAGTTGGCATGTCTCCAGAAGAAACACATACCATCTTGAAAAAAGTTCAAGAGAGCGAATTTAAAGGATTGACAGAGCTTAATCTCTCTTGTCCAAATGTTCCAGGAAAACCTCAGATTGCTTATGATTTTGAGACAACAGACCGTATCTTGGCAGAAGTTTTTGCCTACTTTACCAAACCTCTTGGAATTAAGCTCCCACCATATTTTGACATTGTTCACTTTGACCAAGCGGCAGCTATTTTCAACAAATATCCGCTCAAGTTTGTCAACTGCGTTAACTCTATCGGAAACGGTCTTTACATAGAAGACGAGTCAGTCGTGATTCGTCCTAAAAATGGTTTTGGTGGCATTGGTGGAGAGTATATCAAACCGACTGCTCTTGCTAATGTGCACGCCTTTTACCAACGTCTCAATCCGCAAATCCAAATCATCGGAACGGGTGGCGTCTTGACAGGTCGTGATGTCTTTGAACACATCCTCTGTGGTGCCAGCATGGTGCAGGTTGGAACCACCCTTCACAAGGAAGGCGTCGGTGCTTTTGAGCGCATTACCAATGAACTAAAAGCAATCATGGCGGAAAAAGGATACGAGAGCCTAGAAGATTTCCGTGGGAAATTGCGTTATATTGACTAAACAAAATAGAAAAACAAGAAGAAAGGAGAGAAGATGCTAGCAATAGAAGAGAGCCAAAAGGTATCTCTATCAAATTTATCTAGCTTGAATCTATTTACTGGGACAGACCAGGGTCAGTTTGAAGTTATGAAGAGTCAAGTGTTGAAGCAGATTGGTTATGATTCAGCTGATCTCAATTTTGCTTACTTTGATATGAAAGAAGTAGCCTATAAAGACTTAGAGTTGGAGTTGGTCAGTCTCCCTTTCTTTGCGGATGAAAAAATCGTGATATTAGACCATTTTGTCGATATCACAACAGCCAAGAAACGCTTTTTAGCAGATGATGAGCTCAAGTCGTTTGAGGCATACCTTGATAACCCTTCGCCAACAACCAAGTTATTGATATTTGCAGAAGGAAAGCTAGATAGTAAGAGACGGCTGGTCAAATTGCTCAAACGAGATGCGACTGTCTTTGATGCTATTGAACCCAAGGAACAAGAACTCCGCCAGTATTTCCAAAAATGGAGTCAGACACAAGGTCTGCAGTTTGTGGGGCAATCCTTTGAAAATCTACTTATCAAATCTGGTTTTCAATTTAGTGAAATCCAGAAAAATCTCCTTTTTTTACAGTCTTATAAGTCAGATGGCATGATAGAGGAGAAGGATATTGTCGAGGCTATTCCAAAGACCCTGCAGGACAATATTTTTGATTTGACTCAGCTTATCTTGGGCAAAAAGATCGATCAGGCCCGTGACTTGGTCAGAGATTTGACCTTGCAAGGGGAGGATGAGATCAAGCTCATAGCTGTCATGTTAGGACAGTTTCGTACCTTTACCCAAGTGAAGATTTTATCAGAGACTGGTCAGACGGAATCGCAGATTGTAAGCAGTCTGGGAACTTATTTGGGGCGAAATCCTAATCCTTATCAAATTAAGTTTGCATTGAGAGATTCGAGAGGGATTTCCTTAGATTTTCTCAAGCGAGCGATTTCTTATTTGATTGAAACAGACTATCAGATTAAGACAGGTATCTATGAAAAAGGTTACTTGTTTGAAAAGGCACTTTTGCAGATCGCGGCAGAAGCAAATTGAGCAAAAAACTTGAAAAAAGAGGATGATTGCGTTATCATTTTCATATAGAAAGAAAAAGAGGTATTACAGATGGCTATTATCTTACCAGACCTTCCATACGCATACGACGCTTTGGAACCATACATAGATGCAGAAACAATGCACTTGCACCATGACAAACACCATCAAACTTATGTCAACAATGCAAATGCTGCTCTTGAAAAACACCCTGAAATCGGTGAAGACCTTGAAGCCTTGCTTGCTGATGTAGATTCTATCCCAGCTGATATCCGTCAAGCACTTATCAACAATGGTGGTGGACACTTGAACCACGCTCTTTTCTGGGAATTGATGACTTCTGAAAAGACTGCTCCTTCAGCAGAACTTGCAGCAGCAATCGACGCAACATTTGGTTCATTTGAAGAGTTCCAAGCAGCCTTTACAGCAGCAGCCACAACTCGCTTCGGTTCTGGCTGGGCATGGTTGGTTGTCAACAAAGAAGGGAAGCTTGAAGTAACTTCAACAGCAAACCAAGATACACCAATCTCAGAAGGTAAAAAACCAATCTTGGGCTTGGACGTTTGGGAACATGCTTACTACGTGAAATACCGCAACGTGCGTCCTGACTACATCAAAGCTTTCTTCTCAGTGATTAACTGGAACAAGGTAGACGAGCTTTACGCAGCAGCTAAATAATAAAATGTGGAGGGAAGAGTCAATCTTCTCTTTTTAAGGTTATAAAGCAGAAGTCTGACAAAATCGTCAGACTTTTTTCATTTTTATGAGAAACGTGCTAACTGCTAGAAATTATGGTAAAATAGAGTGTTAAGTAATCGTGGAAAAGGAAGACTATGCGTAAAGAAATTGCACCTGAATTATACAACTATAACAAGTTTCCTGGCCCAGAATTTCAAGTAAATGGGGATAAGGTTGAGACTGAAGGGATTGCTTTTACCTTGGTTGAAAATATCAAGGATGCCTTCGATGTGACAGTCTTTAATCAACGCTTCTCAGAAGTGTTGACCAAGTTTGATTATGTCGTGGGGGACTGGAGCAATGAACAGCTCCGCCTACGTGGTTTTTACAAAGACGATCGAACAGAGGAAAAAATTGAAAAGATCAGTCGCTTACAGGACTATCTTTTGGAGTACTGTAGTTATAGTTGTGCCTATTTTGTCCTAGAAAACCAAGCACCGAAGCGTGCGTCATTTGACAAGAAATCGCGTAAAAAGGAAGAGGAAAACCTTCCTAGAAGAGGCAAGAAACCTTCTCAAAACAAGAGAAAACCAAATGCGGATAAGCGAAATAGACGTCGTCATAAGGACCAAAAGTCTCAGAAAGAGGACAAAGGACAGCGCCATTTTGTCATTCGTCAGAAATAGATAGAGAATAAGGAGTAGAGATGAAACCGTCTATTTATAGTTTAACACGTCAAACCATGCAAGAATGGGTATTAGAACAGGGAGAAAAGAAATTCCGAGCAGATCAAATCTGGGAATGGCTCTACCGTAAACGTGTGCAGTCCTTTGAAGAAATGACCAACCTTTCCAAGGATTTGATTGCCAAGCTCAATGACCAGTTTGTCGTAAATCCTTTGAAACAGCGGATCGTACAAGAGTCAGCTGACGGTACTGTTAAGTATCTTTTCGAGTTGCCAGATGGCATGTTGATTGAGACAGTACTCATGCGTCAACACTACGGTTTGTCAGTATGTGTGACCACTCAGGTTGGCTGTAATATTGGTTGTACCTTCTGTGCGTCAGGCTTGATCAAGAAGCAACGTGACCTCAATAACGGGGAAATAGTAGCGCAGATTATGCTGGTTCAGAAATACTTTGATGAGCGTGGTCAGGACGAACGTGTCAGCCATATCGTTGTCATGGGAATTGGTGAACCATTTGATAACTACAACAATGTATTGAATTTCGTTCGTACCATCAATGATGACAAGGGGATGGCTATCGGTGCTCGTCACATCACAGTTTCAACTTCAGGTTTGGCTCATAAAATTCGTGATTTTGCTAATGAAGGAGTACAGGTCAATCTCGCTGTTTCCCTTCACGCACCAAACAATGAATTGCGTTCAAGCATCATGAAGATCAACCGTGCCTTTCCGATTGAAAAGCTCTTTGCAGCTATTGAGTACTATATCGAAACAACCAATCGTCGTGTAACTTTTGAATACATCATGCTCAATGAAGTCAACGATGGTGTAGAACAAGCCTTGGAATTGGCTGAATTGCTCAAAAACATCAAGAAATTGTCATATGTCAACTTGATTCCCTATAACCCAGTTAGTGAACATGACCAATATAGCCGTAGTCCTAAAGAGCGCGTGATGGCCTTCTACGATACCCTCAAGAAAAAAGGGGTCAACTGTGTTGTTCGTCAAGAGCATGGTACAGATATTGATGCAGCTTGTGGACAATTACGCTCCAATACAATGAAACGTGACCGCCAGAAGGCAGTCGCAGCGGTAAATCCATAAAATGACTAAAAAAAGAGAATTAATCTTAAGATTGGGAGTGGCTGTTTACAGCCTATGCATTGTCTGTTTTTGCTTCACTCCCCAGCCTCAACTTCCTACAGGAGTGGAAACTCCAGGTATTCAAACTTTTGGACGCCTGGTTTTTCTTTTAACTCCCTTAAACTCCCTTTGGAATCTGGGTGAAGTGACTAGTTTGGGACAAGTCCTTTGGATCTTTTTGCAGAATATTTTAAATGTCTTCTTGCTTTTCCCGCTGATTTTCCAACTTCTCTATCTTATGCCTGGTCTAAGAAATACTAAGAAAGTGATTTTGTTCAGTTTTTTACTAAGTCTAGGAATTGAGTGTACGCAACTAGTTTTAGATTTTTTCTTCGACTTTAATCGCGTCTTTGAGATTGATGATTTGTGGACCAATACCTTGGGAGGCTATTTGGCTTGGCTCCTCTATAAAGGACTGCATAAAAACAAGATAAGGAATTAGAATGAGTATTTTAGAAGTTAAAAATTTGAGTCACGGTTTTGGTGATCGTGCAATTTTTGAAGATGTCTCCTTCCGTCTCCTCAAGGGAGAACATATCGGCTTAGTCGGTGCCAATGGTGAAGGAAAATCAACCTTTATGAGTATCGTGACTGGTAAGATGTTACCTGACGAAGGAAAGGTGGAGTGGTCTAAGTATGTGACTGCTGGCTATCTGGATCAGCATGCTGTGCTAAAGGAAGGTCAAACTGTTCGCGATGTTCTTCGTACGGCCTTTGATGAGCTATTTAAAGCAGAAGTTCGCATCAATGGCCTCTATATGGAGATGGCAGAAGAGGGAGCAGATATCGACGCGCTGATGGAAGAAGTCGGGGAGCTCCAAGATCGTTTGGAGAGTCGAGACTTCTATACTTTGGATGCCAAGATTGATGAAGTGGCGCGTGCTCTCGGTGTCATGGACTATGGCATGGATACGGATGTAACAGCCTTATCAGGTGGACAAAGAACCAAGGTGCTTTTGGCTAAACTCCTCCTTGAAAAACCAGATATTTTGTTGCTTGACGAGCCAACCAACTACTTGGATGCTGAACACATTGACTGGCTCAAGCGTTATCTCCAAAACTATGAAAATGCTTTTGTCCTCATTTCTCACGATATTCCTTTCCTCAACGACGTAATCAATATCGTCTATCATGTTGAAAATCAACAGTTGACGCGTTACTCTGGTGACTACTACCAGTTCCAAGAAGTTTATGCTATGAAGAAATCTCAACTGGAAGCAGCCTATGAGCGTCAACAGAAAGAAATTGCCGACCTCAAGGATTTCGTGGCTCGAAACAAAGCGCGTGTTGCAACGCGTAATATGGCCATGTCCCGTCAAAAGAAACTCGATAAGATGGATATCATTGAACTCCAAAGCGAGAAACCAAAGCCGTCCTTTGATTTCAAACCAGCTCGCACCCCTGGGCGCTTTATCTTCCAAGCCAAGGACTTGCAGATTGGTTATGACCGTCCCCTTACCAAGCCCTTAAATCTTACCTTTGAACGCAATCAAAAGGTTGCCATTATCGGGGCAAATGGTATCGGGAAAACAACTCTCTTGAAGTCTCTCTTGGGCATTATTCCACCAATCGCTGGAGAAGTCGAACGAGGTGACTACCTAGAACTTGGTTACTTTGAACAGGAAGTAGAAGGAGGCAATCGTCAAACACCACTAGAGGCTGTTTGGAATGCCTTTCCAGCCCTTAACCAAGCAGAAGTCCGTGCAGCCCTTGCTCGTTGTGGGTTGACAACTAAGCACATCGAAAGCCAAATTCAGGTTTTGTCAGGTGGAGAACAAGCCAAGGTGCGTTTCTGTCTCTTGATGAATCGTGAAAACAACGTCTTAGTGCTGGACGAGCCGACCAACCACTTGGATGTAGATGCCAAGGATGAACTCAAACGGGCGCTTAAAGAATACAAAGGAAGCATTCTAATGGTTTGCCACGAACCAGACTTCTATGAAGGCTGGATGGACCAAATCTGGGATTTTAACAAGCTAACTTAACAGCGCTAAAAAAGCCAAGTTGAAATGACTTGGCTTTTTTGACTAGTAATTTAAAAATCTTTCAACTTCAGATTTCTCAATTTCTTTACCGTAGTGGCAAATCGGACAAGAAACGAAGAAACTTTTACCATAAGGAAAAAGTGGAATCCAGTAGAGGGTAAATTTGCGTCCAGTTTCTACAATCTCCCAAGTGTCAACATTGTTACAGTGACCACATTCGATCGCTGTTTGAGTATGTCCCAAATCTTTCTGATAACCTTTAGAACCCCAAAATAAAATCATGTCATCGTCTCCTTATCTGTTGATGGCTTATTTTTTGCTGAAATCGTAGTCTTTTACCACTTCGATACTATCAATGGTGATAGCAGACGTTGGTTTGTCTTTCTCATCTTTTTCAGCCTTGGCAATTTTGTCAACAATATCCATGCCATCGATGACTTGACCAAAGACAGGGTGTTTGCCGTCTAGACTTGGATTTCCACCTTCTTTATAGGCTTCGATGATTTTCTTTGGATACTTGCTTGTAGGGAGTTTAGCTGAAATATCTGTTGAATTTTGGTTGATGAAGAACTGGCTACCGTTGGTGTTTGGTTGACCAGTGTTAGCCATAGCAAGGGCTCCTCGGATATTGTATAGGTAAGGAGAGATTTCATTTTTGAAACCAGTTCCCTTGTCCTTCGTTTTATCCTTATCATGCCAGATAGATTGGCCTCCTGTACCATCTCCCTTAGGATCTCCAGTTTGAACCATAAAGCCATCGATGACACGGTGGAAGGTGATGCCGTTATAGTAGCCTTCCTTAGCGTGAGTAAGGAAGTTTTCAACCGCAAGAGGTGCTAGTTTTGGAAAGAGTTTGATGCGGATATCGCCTTGATTTGTGTGTAAAATGACCTCAGCTTCGTCTTCAGCAACTTCCTTAGAAAGTTGAGGGAAGTTGGCATTGTCATTGGTCAATGCGTCATTCAAATCTTTGGCAGCCTGAGCAGCTGCTTTTGAGCTTTCTTCAGCTGAGATGCTAGAGTCGACATACTCATCACCACGGAGACCACGTTGGATACTAGTACATCCAGCAAGGGCTACAGTTGATAGTAAAAGAAGGGTTGCTAGTTTTTTCATTGTTAACCTCTCAAAAATTCATTTCTACTATTGTACCTTAAAAGGGAGGTGATTTCAAATGTAAAAGATTTTACTAAAAATTTCTAGTAGTTAAAAAAATTAAAACTCTGTCAAGTTTTTTTCTTGACACCTGTCAGAAATCTGCTATAATAGAACATGTGCTAAATAGCTCAGCTATTTCACCGAAATAAAAAATAAGAAAAGAGACATTAAAAAATGGCAGTTAAAATCCGTTTGACTCGTATGGGTTCTAAGAAAAAACCTTTCTACCGTATCAACGTAGCAGACTCACGTTCACCACGTGACGGACGTTTCATCGAAACAGTTGGAACTTACAACCCACTTGTTGCTGAAAACCAAGTGACTTTGAAAGAAGACCGCGTTCTTGCATGGTTGGCTGATGGAGCTCAACCTTCAGATACAGTTCGCAACATCCTTTCAAAAGAAGGCGTATTGAAAAAATTCCACGATTCTAAATTCTCAAAATAAGTTTAAAGTAGGTTGACAGATGGATACGATTGAAAATCTCATTATTGCGATTGTGAAACCTTTGATTTCACAACCTGATGCCTTAACTATCAAGATTGAAGACACACCAGAGTTTTTGGAGTATCACTTGGATCTTGACCAAAGCGATGTCGGTCGTGTTATCGGTCGTAAGGGTCGCACTATTTCAGCGATAAGAACGATTGTCTACTCTGTCCCAACTGAAGACAAAAAAGTAAGAATCGTTATCGATGAAAAATAAAAAAAGCGGGACAGATGTCTCGCTTTTTTGTGGAGAGCAGAGGATGAAAGATTTAACGTTTAGACAATTACAAGCTTACTTACTCGACCATTACCAGCAATATCGAACCGAGGAAGGCCTCTTTATCAAGCTAGTGGAGGAAGTCGGAGAAGTAGCTGAGGTCTTGAATGGGCGCTCTGGTCGAAAAGAGGATGTCCAGGACTCAAATGAGGAACTAGCCAAAGAACTGGCTGATATTATTCACTACACGGTCGCCATTGCGGCTATTAATGACATCGATCTAACCAAAACTATCTTTGACAAAGATAAGAAGGCTGCCATTAAGTATCAGCACAAACAAGATTTGGAAGGATTTTTGGATAACTTCCAAGAGAACTAGGAGTAATCTCTTTTCACTAATATGAAAGGTTTCTCCTAGCTTACGCTAGCTAGTAAGAAAGAATAGAGAAAGCAATGAAACCAGAGGATTATGCATGGAATGAGTTTGAACGAACTGGCTATAAGACTAAAATGAATCACCTACCCAGTCCTTACAAAGTTGCCATTTGGGATGACTCTGAGAAAAGATTGGAGCTAGAACAAATACTGGATAGACTTCCTCAGAAAGAACTAGCTCGATGGGCATTAGAGAACTCGCAAGATTTCTTATCTTTAATTGATATTGGTGATGAAGGTGAGAAAAATAAAATAATTCGGCAAACTTATGAGGCTTTTGATGCACGATTGAGAAATGAGTTCTCACCTCATGAGTTGAGAAAAGCAGGTTTCGCAGCAAATCTTCTCTCTAAAAATGCCCAAAATCAAATCGCTAAGTACGCTGCAAGAGTCTTTGTACAAGCTATTTCAACAGCCCATATGAGAGGACACGCCATCGTTTCCGCGGATTATGCTATCAAAGTAAGGAATCTCCAAGAGGCAGACAAGCTAGAACTTGTAAGAAAAGAACGAGAAAAGCAGATCAGACTGGCTGAATCCTTTTTAGCTAATGTAATAGATAAACGGTGAAAGAAGGAATAAAATACCAATCCTAGAAATAGCATCTAGGATTTTACTATGCTAAAATGGATAGACAGTCTCAAAGAATTCTAGTCAATCAATCTTGAGAATAGCTATTTTTAAAGGGAGTAACATTCTATGAACGAGAAAACAAAAGCTTACCTAGCAGCCTTATCTTTTTCAGCCATCATTGGATTTTCTTTTTTATTTACAAAGATAGCTTTGGGCTATGCCAGTCCTCTTACAAACTTGGCACATCGCTATACAATCGCTGCTCTGGTATTGGTCATCCTTCATCAAACAAAACTTATCAATGTGAGTTTGAGTAGAAAAGATATTCTTTCTATTCTTCCTATGAGTCTTTTCTATCCACTTCTCTTTTTTATTTTCCAATCCTTTGCTTTACAGTATATATCGTCTTCTGAAGCGGGAATTTTACAGGCTCTTGTACCGATTTTTACTCTCCTTTTGGCATCGGTCTTTCTCAAGGAAAAAACAAGTTTGTTGCAAAAGTTCTTTTTAATTTTATCCGTAGCAGGAGTAGTTTTCATCTTCCTTAGCAAAGGAGCGAACTTTAGTACGGAAACTGCTAGCTTGGGCTTTCTCTTGATGTTGGGATCCGTTCTTGCCAATGCGATAAACAATATCCTCAGCAAGGCTAAAGGAGGTCGCTATCGGGCCATGGATATGACAGTTGTTGTGATATTTGTTGGCTTCGTCACCTTTAATATACTGAGTCTGACCTCTCACTATCTAGAGGGGAACATATTAGCTTACTTTGCGCCACTTGGACAGGTACCCTATCTGCTTTCCATCCTCTATTTGGGAATTTTAGCCTCTATAGTTACTGGTAGTCTCTCTATCTATGCTATCGTTCGCCTCGGGGCATCAACCGTCAGTGTATTTGGCAATCTTGGAACAGTTTTGACCATTCTAGCTGGAGCTCTTATCCTCCACGAACCAATTTATAGTTACCATGTGATTGGAGCTACTCTGATTCTTGCTGGAATCTTAGGCATGAATCTGATGAGAAAAAAGTAAAGATTGCTTAGCAGTCTTTTTCTTTATCCAAATGATGCAGAAAATTCAAAATTTTTAATGAAATTAAGTTTAGAAAACGACGATTTTAATATAGCATGATAAAATAGATACAAAGAATGATATCAGGATAAAGAGGAGCGAATGTAGAAATGAAGCCAAATGATATAGCTGAAGCTATTGCTTTTTATAACAGAGAATCTGAGGTGTTGGAACGTCACCTTATAGCAGTCGTAGATTGTGATTTGGTTGTTTATCATCGTCCTGGAAACGCAAGTAAAGGGCATATTATTTTTTATCATGGAGCTTGTGGACGTAGTCAGATGTGGGCCCACCAGTATGATGCTTTTGATGGATTTGACCTTTACTTTGTCAATGTTAGAGGGCAGGGTGAATCACCTATGAAAGTTGGTCTACCTGACTTGGAAGGTGCTGTTCAAGATGTAGATGCCATTTTGTCCTATTTCCAGTTGGATAAGGTGATATTGGTTGGTCATTCTTGGGGAGGAAATCCACTTCAAGAGTATACCTATCGCCATCCAGAAAGAGTCCTAGCCTTGGTCATGGTAGATAGTTGGGGACAGCATCGATACCTATCAGAGAAAGAAAGAGGTCGAATCAAATATAGTTCTCTTATGTACAAGACGATTCCTTGGAAGGTGATTGCTGATAAAAACTCAAAAATGTGTACTGATAACCCTATCACAAGAGAATTGGTCAAGACGGCTATTATAGAAACTGGGCGAGATGTTTTCTTGAACCTTGGAATCACAGGTTTCTTGGCAGTCCATGAGATAGAAGGATATAAAGGAAATTCTCCCATGCTATTAGTAAGAGGAGAAAACGATTTCCCCAAACACCTAAAAATAATCTATGATGGTATCATCGCTCTCAATCCCAATGCGCGTCAAGTAACGATTTCAGACAGCAAACACCAACCGATGAATGACCACCCTAAAGAGTTTAATCAGATAGTTGGTGATTTTTTTGAAGAAGTAGTAGCCTTGTAAGATAGAACCTATCCAACTTGTGAAAATCCCTGGAACGTGATAAAATAAAGGATAGAAATAGATACAGGAGACAAGATGAACTACTTTAATGTTGGAAAAATCGTTAATACGCAGGGTCTACAGGGTGAGATGCGAGTCTTGTCTGTGACGGATTTTGCCGAGGAACGATTTAAAAAGGGAGCAGAGTTGGCTTTATTTGATGAAAAAGATCAGTTTGTCCAAACAGTGACCATCGCTAGCCACCGCAAGCATAAGAACTTTGACATTATCAAATTCAAAGACATGTATCATATCAATGCGATTGAAAAGTACAAGGGTTATAGTCTCAAGGTCGCTGAGGAAGATTTGAACGATTTAGATGATGGTGAATTCTACTATCACGAGATTATCGGTTTGGATGTTTACGAGGGAGATAACTTGGTTGGAACCATCAAGGAAATTCTGCAACCAGGAGCCAACGATGTCTGGGTGGTCAAACGAAAAGGCAAGCGTGATTTGCTTTTACCTTACATTCCGCCAGTAGTTCTCAATGTTGATATTCCAAACAAACGGGTTGATGTGGACATCTTAGAAGGGTTAGATGATGAAGATTGATATTTTAACCCTCTTTCCTGAGATGTTTTCTCCGCTGGAACACTCGATTGTTGGGAAGGCTCGAGAAAAAGGGCTCTTGGATATCCAGTATCATAATTTCAGAGAATATGCTGAAAAGGCCCGTCATGTTGACGATGAACCTTACGGAGGCGGTCAGGGGATGTTGCTAAGGGCTCAACCCATTTTCGATGCCTTTGATGCTATTGAAAAGAAAAATCCCCGTGTCATTCTTCTTGATCCTGCAGGTAAACAGTTCGATCAAGCTTACGCTGAGGATTTAGCTCAGGAAGATGAACTGATCTTTATTTGTGGTCACTATGAAGGGTATGACGAGCGCATCAAGACCTTGGTAACCGATGAAATTTCCCTAGGAGACTATGTTTTGACTGGAGGAGAATTGGCGGCCATGACCATGATTGATGCGACCGTGCGCTTGATACCAGAAGTGATTGGTAAGGAGTCTAGCCACCAAGATGATAGCTTCTCTTCGGGACTTCTTGAATATCCTCAGTACACTCGCCCTTATGACTATAGAGGCATGGTCGTGCCAGATGTGCTCATGAGTGGGCACCATGAAAAGATTCGCCAGTGGCGGCTCTATGAGAGTCTAAAGAAAACCTACGAGCGCAGACCTGACCTGCTAGAAAACTATCAACTGACAGCCGAAGAAGAAAAGATGCTGGCTGAAATCAAAGAAAACAAAGAATAAAGGAGAACCTTATGCAAGTAATCAAACGTAATGGAGAAATTGCTGAATTTGATCCAGATAAAATTTACCAAGCTGTCCTAAAGGCAGCTCAAACAGTTTATGTTTTGACCGATGACCTGCGTCAAAACCTAGCGCAAGTTACTAAAAAAGTCGTTTTGGACTTGGAAGAAGCAAAAGTGGAACGTGCGACTATCAGCATGATCCAATCAATGGTCGAGCACCGCTTACTTGGAGCTGGCTACATTACCATTGCAGAACACTATATCTCTTATCGCTTGCAACGCGATTTGGAGAGAAGTGGTTATGGCGACCATATCGCAGTTCACCTTCATTTTGAACAAATCCGTTAAGAAAAAGAGTGGGATGCAAAGAACATCTCACTCTTTCTTAAATAGACTTTTCTGAGCTTTTTGTACAGTTGAGGGAACGAAACGAAGTCGCTTAATGTCACTGATACGAATGATTCGGGTCACGTTTTTTGAAAAATTTTTGACGATAATTTGTTGGCGATTAGCATCGTGTTTGACAATATCACCCGTAAAACTTGTCTCAGCAAGTATGACATGAACAGCCGTCTTTTTACGGATGGCTTGTTCAATCATAGCAGTGAGGGAGTTGTCCTCGATTTGAGGATGATCATCATTCCCATTGAGAAAACCATGTAGTTTATCTAGAACTAGTTTGAATGTCTGTCTCATAGAATCCTCCCTTCTTATATATCCACATTATATAAAATTTTCCTAAAAACCACAAGATTTTTACGAATAGACTATAGAAAGCATATCACATAAAGGAGTTAAAATGGCAGAATTTACATTTGAGATTGAAGAACACTTGCTCACCTTGTCTGAAAATGACAAAGGATGGACAAAAGAACTAAATAGAGTCAGCTTTAATGGAGCACCAGCAAAGTTTGATATTCGTTCTTGGAGTCCTGACCATACTAAAATGGGCAAAGGAATCACGCTTTCCAATGAAGAATTTCAGGTAATGGTCGATGCCTTTAAAGGGGGACAATAAAAAGAATCTTGAGTGCAACTCAAGATTCTTTTTTTAGGACACAATATAGTCACAGAGAGAAGTCTTAGACAATTGAATGAAAGTCTCTCTATACTCTTCAGGTGGGATTGGATTATCTTTACGAATCCAGACTTCAATGAAAGAGATTGCCATGGTCGTAATGATATAAGCGATGTCCTCTTTATTAAAATTATATTTCAGTTGGTAATTGACATTCTTTAGTACCCACTCTGAGTATATTCCACGCAGAAATTCCTTCCAACATGGGTCGACTTGTGTGGTATACAAGGTGCTAATAACTTCCCTTTTTTCGTATATGAGAGGAAGTATATGGTCTGCTAAAAAGCTGATAGGATCTCCATCATTGCTAGGGCAGTACTTATTAAAGACGTTAAAAATGTGCTGATTGGTCTCTTCGTGAATGTATTCGATAATATCTTCAAAGTTGTTAAAATGCTTTTGATAAATCGCTTGTCGTGAAATACCAGCTTCAGCAGCAATTTCAGTCATTGTAAAGGAACTACGCTGAGGATTTTTCTTAGCTAGTGTGATGAGAGCCCCAATGATTAGCTCACGAGTATTCTTTGCCATAGAATTACCTTTCTACTTATAATTATTTACAGTTATTTTTGAATGAAGAAAAATCAGAATGTTCAAGTTAATATAAACAATCAATGAACATTAAATTTTCTGAATCTTTTAGGTAGCTCTATTGTATCATAAATGATTTATAAAATATAGCTCAATCATTGAAAATGCGTTTTCTGAAAAGTATACAATTGCTAAGCATCCAAAATCAATAGAAGCTTATTCGGTTTGAATCAATTAGAATACTTTTCTACTTTGCATATTGTGAATAGCTATAATTTGAAGAATAAAACGATTAATATTCATACTGGTATAAGAATAGTCGAGTATCTAAATAGTGTACAGTTGATTCTTAGAAAGGAAATAGTCCAGAACAATTGTTCTGGACTATTCTTTTATCTTGAAAAATATGGAAGACTTTTCAATCGTTCGAGTAGGGGACGACTAATGAAACTAATGGCAATAATCTTACCAAGATCAGGGAGGATAAAGGGAAGGACGCCAACAGCGAGTGCCTTGTCAAGTGGCATACCAGCAAGGAAGTGGAGGCTGAGAATACCTCCGACAAAGACGAGGGAGTCACCCAAGAGGTTGGCTAGGAAAATGCGAATGTAGCCACTTTTTTGATGGATGAGATAAGATGTAAGTCCAGCATAGACAAGGTCGAACCAAAGATAGCCTGCACTTGGACCGACTAAAACGTGAAATCCAGCTCCTCCCCCTGCAAAAACAGGTAAACCAATGGCACCCAGCAAGAGATAGAGAGCTACAGATAGAACAGCTTCTCTGGGTCTAAAAACAGTAGCAATCAGACCAATCGCAAAGTTTTGCAAAGTGAAAGGTACAGGACCGATAGGGAGACTGATTTGTGCCAATACGGCGATGAGAGCTGCACCGATAGCAGGGATAGCATATATATGAGCTTTTTTCAAAACTGTTAACCTCTTTTCAAAATTATAGTAACTATTATACTAATTCAGAAAGAAAAGTCAACCTATTTTTGAAATCAAGGTAACAATTTTGTAACGGCCGATTTTACAAGTAAAAAGAGACCTCAAGAGGTCTCTTACAATAATTAGCGCATGGTTACAAATTCTTCTGAGGCGGTTGGGTGGATAGCTACTGTAGCATCAAAGTCCGCCTTGGTAGCCCCCATCTTGATGGCAACAGCGAATCCTTGAATCATCTCATCCACTCCATAACCAAGTCTGTGTAGGCCAATAACTTTTTCGTCATCACCGGCGGTGATGAGTTTGAAACGAGATTCTTGACGATGGCTTGTAACGGCTGAGTACATAGATGCAAAGCTTGACTTGTAGACTTTGATGTTATCTTGGCCGTATTCTTTGATAGCTTGATCCTCGGTCAAACCGACTGTTCCGATTGCTGGGTGGGAGAAGACAACAGTAGGGATAGTCGTGTAGTCCATCTTGGCATTTGTTTTCCCGTTGAAGAGGCGTTCAGATAAGGTACGTCCTGCCTTGATGGCTACCGGGGTCAGTTCCTTCTCACCAGTAACATCTCCAAGAGCATAGATGCCATCTACAACTGTATTTTGGTATTCATCTACTTGGATAAATCCACGTTGGTTGAGTGTGACGCCAGCCTTTTCTAACTCCAGACCGTCTACATTTGGACGGCGACCGGTAGCCCAGATAACTTGGCTGGCAGTGTGACTAGAACCATCTTCGAAATGAATGGTAATACCTTGCTCTGATTCTTCTAGTTTGGCTGGTACCTTATGTGTGTGTAAAGGTAGACCTGTTTTTTCCATTTCATTGACAAGTCCTTCAACGATGTAGCTGTCAAAACCACGCAAGGGACGATCACGACGGACAAACAAATCCGTTTTTACTCCTAGTGCGTGGAGAACACCTGCTAATTCAACGGCGATATAGCCAGCTCCAAGAATCGCAACGGAGTCAGGAAGTTGCTCCCAAGCAAAGACATCGTCTGAGCTGCCACCGAGTTCAGCTCCAGGAATAGTTGGGATGCTTGGACGAGCGCCAGTCGCAATCACGATATGCTTGGCACGAATCAATTCACCATTAACGCTGACCGTATGAGCATCAACGAAATGAGCACGACCTTCAATCAAATCAACCCCATTGCGCTTGAAACTTCCGTCATAAGATGAGCGAGCACGGTCGATGTAGGCTTCACGGTTTTGACGAAGTTTAGTAAAATCAAATTGAACATCTGAACTTGTAAAACCGTAGTCAGGGCCGTAGTGGTGGAAGTTTTCAGCGATTTGCGCTCCATACCACATGATTTTTTTAGGAACACAGCCGACATTGACGCAGGTTCCACCTAATTTTTTCTCTTCGATAACAGCAGCTTTTGCACCGTGTTCGCCAGCGCGGTTCATAGTGGCAATGCCGCCGCTTCCTCCACCGATGGCGATGATATCATATTCTCTCATAGAAAACTCCTTATAGCTTTGATAGTCATATTCTATCGTTTTTATTTTTTGAATGCAAAAATCTGCTACGATAAAAAAATTATAAAAACGCTTGCCAAATTCAAAAAGATATTGTATTATATATCTAGCACAATAATCCAATAAACGAATACCGAACGAAATAATGATCCTGAATTGTCATTGTTTCCATCTGAACTGTTATTGTTTGGGCTTGGTATTTCTGATATAATGGTTTTTGTAAGGCAAAAGAATAAAGGAGCTTAAAAATGAAAAGAAATAAGAAGGCAAAAAAATGGCAATTATACACAGCGATTGGTGTTGCCAGTGCTATTGTTATCGGTGCTGCGGGGATTTTGATTTTTAGACAACCTTCCCAGTCAGCAGTCAAGGAGGAAACCTCTCATATCGTTACTGCTAAGGAAGGTTCTGTTGCTTCATCGGTCCTCTTGTCAGGTACGGTTACAGCAAAAAATGAACAATACGTTTATTTTGATGCTAGTAAGGGAGATTTAGATGAAATTCTCGTTTCGGTTGGAGACAAGGTCGAAGAAGGGCAAGCTTTGGTCAAATACAGCAGTGCAGATGCTCAAGCTGCCTATGATGCAGCCGATCGTGCAGTTGCAAAGGCAGACCGTCATATCGAGGAGTTAAACAAGGCTCGTGAAAATGCATCAGCTACACCAGCTTCTCCACAGGTTCCAACAGAAGCTGGACTCCCAGAACAAGCGCAAGCAGCGACTTCTTCAGTATCCTCTATCGACTCTCAAATCAGTGATGCCAAGGATAACCGTGCAGATGCTGTGGCTCAGCTCAACAAGGCTCAAGCACAGCTAGATGCCGCAACTGTCCTCAGTACACTAGAAGGGACTGTAGTTGAAGTTAATCGTAATGTTTCCAAATCGCCAACAGGTAATAGCCAAGTGGTAGTACATGTCGTAAGTAATGAAAACTTGCAGGTCAAAGGGGAGTTGTCTGAATACAACCTTGCTAACCTTTCTGTTGGGCAAGAAGTTACCTTTACTTCGAAGGTTTACCAAGATAAGAGCTGGACTGGAAAAATCAGCTATATTTCTGATTATCCTAAAAACAATGGAGAAGCAGCAAATGCAGCCCTTGGAGGAAATACTGGCTCTAAGTACCCTTATACTGTTGATGTGACCAGCGATATCGGTGAGTTGAAACAAGGCTTCTCTGTCAGTGTGGAAGTCAAAAATAAGAGTAAGGCCATCCTTGTTCCTTTGACAAGTGTTGTTACCGAAAATGACAAAAACTATGTCTGGATCGTTGACGACCAGAAAAAAGCGAAGAAGGTAGAAGTTACTTTGGGGAATGCGGACGCAGACAACCAAGAAATTACTTCAGGTGTGACAGACGGAGCCAAGGTCATCAGTAATCCAACATCTTCCTTGGAAGAAGGAAAAGAGGTGAAGGATGATGAAAAAATTAATTAGTCTAAAAAATATCTGCAGGAGTTATCGAAATGGTGAGCAAGAACTACAGGTCCTAAAAAATATTAACTTAGAAGTTCATGAAGGTGAGTTTGTTGCCATTATGGGACCATCTGGTTCTGGTAAGTCTACGTTGATGAATACCATAGGAATGTTGGATACACCAACTAGTGGAGAGTACTATCTTGATGGCCAAGAAGTGGCAGGTCTTGGAGAGAAACAATTGGCCAAGGTCCGTAACCAGCAAATCGGCTTTGTCTTTCAGCAGTTCTTTCTCTTGTCCAAGCTTAATGCTCTTCAAAATGTCGAATTGCCCTTGATTTACGCTGGTGTTTCGGCTTCAAAACGTCGGAAATTGGCTGAGGAATTTCTGGAAAAAGTTGAGCTGACGGAGCGCAGTCATCATTTGCCTTCCGAGTTATCAGGTGGTCAAAAGCAACGTGTAGCGATTGCGCGTGCCTTGGTAAATAATCCCTCTATCATCCTAGCGGACGAACCCACAGGAGCCTTGGATACCAAGACAGGAAATCAAATCATGCAGCTGTTGGTTGAGTTAAACAAGGAAGGGAAAACCATTATCATGGTCACGCACGAGCCTGAGATTGCTGCTTATGCCAAACGCCAAATTGTCATTCGTGATGGGGTCATCTCATCAGACAGTGCTCTGGTAGAAAAGGAGGAAAACTAGATGCAGAATCTGAAATTTGCCTTTTCATCCATCATGGCCCACAAGATGCGTTCCTTCCTCACCATGATTGGGATTATCATCGGAGTTTCGTCTGTCGTTGTCATCATGGCTCTGGGAGACTCCATGTCTCGTCAGGTCAATAAAAACATGACCAAATCACAGAAGGATATCCATGTCTTTTTCTCACCTATCAAAAGCAAGGACGGCTCCTTTACGCAGAAACAATCCGCTTTGACAGTCAGCGGGAAAGAAGAGGATGTTCATGTTGAACCACCAAAACCACTAGAATCCTGGGTCAAGGAAGCTGCCAAACTCAAAGGAGTAGACAGTTACTATGTCACCAACTCGACCAACGTTACCTTGTCTTATAAGGATAAGAAGGTTGAACGAGCGACTCTGACAGGCGGAAATAGCACCTACATGAACGCAGTTGAAAATGAAATCGTTGCGGGTAGAAGTCTAAGACAGCAAGACTACAAGGAATTTGCCAGTGTGATTTTGTTGGATGAAGAACTAGCCAAGAGTTTGTTTGATAGTCCAGAAGCTGCGGTAAATCAAATCATCTCTGTTAATGAATTTAGTTACCGTGTGATTGGCGTTTATACCAGCAATGAAGCCAAAACTGCTAAAGCCTTTGGGATTGGTGGTCTTCCAATTACGACCAATATTTCTCTCGCAGCCAATTTTAATACTGATGAAATTTCGAACATCGTCTTTCGTGTCAATGATACTAGTCTAACGCAGACCTTGGGTCCGGAGTTGGCTCGAAAACTGACTGAGATTGCTGGTCTTCAGCAAGGGGAGTACCAAGTTGCGGATGCAACCGCTGCCTTCCAAGAAGTACAACAACTCTTTGGTTTTATGACCACCATTATCAGTGCCATCGCAGGAATCTCTCTCTTTGTCGGGGGAACTGGTGTTATGAATATCATGCTGGTTTCGGTGACAGAACGCACACGTGAGATTGGTCTGCGGAAAGCTCTCGGAGCTACTCGGGCTAATATCTTGGTACAGTTTTTGATTGAATCCATGATCCTGACTTTGTTAGGTGGTGTCATTGGTCTTGGGATTGCTGCTGGAATGACCATGTTAGCTGGAGTATTGCTTCAAAACATGATTGCAGGTATTGAAGTTGGGGTTTCCCTCCCAATCGCTCTCTTTAGCTTGGCTGTGTCAGCAAGTGTTGGGATGATTTTCGGAGTCTTGCCAGCCAATAAAGCGTCTAAACTTGATCCGATTGAAGCCCTTCGTTATGAATAAGATATAGAACAGAAAAAAACAAGATGGACAGTTGTCTATCTTGTTTTTGTATGGATTTTCCTATCGAAAATCACTAAAAATATGATATAATGAAGTGTTAGAAAATCAGGTTTCATTTGCCTGGAAAGGAAAAATTATGTCTGAAAAGAATTTTTATATTACAACACCGATTTACTATCCATCTGGTAAACTTCATATCGGTTCTGCCTACACAACCATCGCTTGTGATGTCCTAGCTCGATACAAACGCCTCATGGGCTATGATGTCTTTTATCTGACAGGTCTTGACGAGCATGGTCAGAAAATCCAGCAAAAAGCGGAAGAAGCTGGAATTACACCACAAGCCTATGTTGATGGGATGGCAGTTGGAGTTAAAGAACTCTGGCAATTACTTGATATCTCATATGATAAATTTATCCGTACAACTGATGACTACCATGAAAAAGTAGTGGCGCAAGTTTTTGAACGCTTGCTTGCTCAAGATGACATCTACCTAGGTGAATATTCTGGTTGGTATTCAGTCTCAGATGAGGAATTCTTTACAGAAAGCCAGCTTGCAGAAGTTTTCCGTGATGAAGCTGGAAATGTAACGGGTGGTATTGCCCCATCAGGTCATGAGGTTGAATGGGTTTCTGAAGAGTCTTACTTCCTTCGCCTCAGCAAATACCAAGACCGTTTGGTAGATTTTTTCAAATCTCATCCTGACTTCATCACTCCAGATGGCCGTCTCAATGAAATGCTACGTAACTTCATCGAGCCAGGTTTAGAAGATTTGGCAGTGTCTCGTACAACCTTTACCTGGGGTGTTCCTGTCCCGTCAAATCCAAAACACGTTGTCTACGTTTGGATCGATGCCCTTCTTAACTATGCGACAGCTCTTGGTTACGGTCAAGATGAGCATGGTAACTTTGACAAGTTCTGGAACGGAACAGTCTTCCAAATGGTCGGAAAAGACATCCTTCGTTTCCACTCCATCTACTGGCCAATCCTTCTTATGATGTTGGATGTTAAATTACCTGACCGCTTGATTGCCCATGGTTGGTTTGTCATGAAAGACGGTAAGATGTCTAAGTCTAAAGGGAATGTCGTTTATCCTGAAATGTTAGTAGAACGCTATGGTCTCGATCCACTTCGTTACTACCTCATGCGTAGCCTTCCAGTTGGTTCAGACGGAACCTTCACTCCAGAAGACTATGTAGGTCGTATCAACTATGAATTGGCAAATGACCTAGGAAACCTCCTTAACCGTACGGTTTCCATGATCAACAAGTACTTTGATGGTCAAATCCCTGCCTATGTAGAGGGTGTAACAGAGTTTGATAATGCTCTTGCTGAGGTTGCAGAACAAGCAATCGCAGACTACCATAAACACATGGAAGCAGTTGACTACCCACGTGCTCTTGAAGCAGTCTGGACTCTTATCTCTCGTACCAACAAATACATCGATGAGACAGTCCCATGGGTCTTGGCTAAGGATGAAGCGCTTCGTGATCAATTGGCAAGTGTTATGAGCCACTTGGCAGCCAGCCTTCGCATTGTAGCGCACTTAATTGAGCCATTTATGATGGAAACTAGTCGTGCGGTTTTGACTCAGCTTGGTCTAGCAGAAGTTTCTAGCCTAGAAAACTTGAGTTTGGCAGATTTCCCTGCAGGTGTGACTGTTGTTGCTAAAGGAACACCAATCTTCCCACGTCTGGACATGGAAGAAGAGATTGCCTATATCAAGGAACAAATGGAAGGCAACAAACCAGCAGTCGAAAAAGAATGGAATCCAGATGAAGTTGAACTCAAACTCAACAAGGATGAAATCAAGTTTGAAGACTTCGATAAGGTCGAAATCCGTGTCGCAGAAGTCAAAGAAGTGTCTAAAGTGGAAGGTTCTGACAAGTTGCTCCAATTCCGCCTAGATGCTGGTGATGGTGAAGACCGTCAAATCCTCTCAGGAATTGCCAAATACTATCCAAACGAACAAGAATTGGTCGGCAAGAAAGTCCAAATCGTTGCCAACCTCAAACCACGCAAGATGATGAAGAAATATGTCAGCCAAGGAATGATCCTCTCAGCTGAACATGATGGACAATTAACCCTTCTCACAGTTGATCCAGCTGTACCAAATGGAAGTGTGATTGGATAATAGCAAAAAACCAACGTTAGACACGTTGGTTTTTCTTGTTATGTACGAGATTTTCTAAGAAGTGGTCCATCTCCTTTTGAGACCGGAGGACAATTACTTTATCTGGATAGGTTTCTTGAACCTGCTGATAGCGTTCTTTGGCATTCTTTGTCCGCCCATCCCAGAGAATCCATCGGATAAATTCCCAGTCAAAGCGTTCAGGACAGCCTGCTGCCATACTTTCTCTGACCTTGCCTCGGTATGTGAGATACCGTTTAAAGGCTCGAAAGAGACAAGTCCATGGTGAAAAATTGAGAAAGATGATTTTGTCAGCTTCCAGCATTCTTTCTTCATAGCAACACCAAGAGTAGTTACCATCGATGACCCAAGTTTCATGCTTTGTGAGAAAGTTTTTCATCTCGGTCAACATCCATTCGCGGTCACTGTCTTGCCAACCAGGTTGAAATTGGAGTGTGTCCATATGCAGTTTGGGGATGGAGTAGTGGCTAGATAACCTTTCTGCCAGAGTTGACTTGCCTGATCCAGAATATCCGATGATTGCTATTTTCATTTTCTACCTTTTCTGATTAGAGGACAAAAAAACAGCCTCTATGGACTGTTTCTTATTTAGCAAGTTTAGCTGAAAGACGAGCTTTATCGCGGCTTGCTTTGTTTTTATGAATCAAACCTTTAGTTTCTGCTTTGTCGATAGCTGAGCTAGCAGCACGGAAAAGTTCTTCAGAAGGGTTTGCTTCGAAAGCTTTGATAGCAGTACGCATAGCTGATTTTTGAGCTGAGTTTTTTTCGTTTTGTTTAACGTTCAATTCAGCGCGTTTGATAGCTGATTTAATGTTTGCCAATGTTCTTACCTCCATATTTACTAACTATACCATTATATATGAAAACTTAGGTTTTGACAAGGGGAAATTATTTTTTTAGGTAAATTTCATCGATTTCATGGTTTTTAGTCTTGTGGAGAATGACCTCGGCGCGATTCCTTGTTGGTTCGATATAGTTTTGTAGATTTGTGAGATTAATACTGGTCCAAACCTGGTGAGCAAATGCTTCAACTTCTCCAATTGGCATTTGCGTAAAACGGTGGTAGTAGCTGTTGGGATCATTTTGGGCAAAGCTGAGCAGTTTCAAGAAACGATCCAGATACCAACTTTCAATGTCCTCGACAGCAGCATCCACATAGATGGAGAAATCAAAGAAATCAGTGATGTAAAGGCGCTCATTTTGAGGGTTTTGAAAGACATTAATGCCCTCGACAATGACAAAATCAGCAGCTTTGACACGTTGCTTCTCTCCGGGAACGATGTCATACACTTCATGAGAATAGACAGGAATATCGACATCTTGCCCATTCTTTAGGCGGTCAAGAAAATTCAGCAAGGTTTCCATATCATAACTTTCAGGAAAACCTTTGCGATTTAAGATATCTTGGTCCATCAAGGTTTGATTGGGATAGAGAAAACCGTCAGTTGTCACCAATTCTACAGTAGCATCTGGGAGAGTACGTGATAGTAGAATCTGAAGTAAGCGACTAGTAGTCGATTTGCCCACAGCAACACTACCAGAAACCCCAATAATAAAAGGTTGGGATTTGCTTTCACGTTGGAGAAAAATTCCTTTTGAAAAAGCCAAATCATCCTTGGTGCGCTTGTAAATATGGATAAGATGAACTAGGGGAAGATAGACATCTGTTACGTCCTGTAGACTAATCTGGTCATTGAAACTCTTGATGGATTCTAACTCTTCCTCTGTCAAAGGGGGGGTAGTTTTGCGATGCAATGATTGCCAAGTCTGGCGGCTGATTTTTTCAAAATGTAAAAATTCGTTGGTCATTTGTTTTCCCCTAGATATTTTGTTTATCATACCATAAAAAGCTAAAAAAATAAAGCGGTTTCTTGATGGTAGTAAGTCAATATCGTATAATAGAGGTAGATGGAGGTTGAATAATTTAATGATGAGATAGGGAATGGTTTCTGAAGACTTATCAGTTATTAAAAGTGAGCTTTTTGGTTCACAATTTATTGGAGGTGTGTCATGAAAATCTTAAAACGTTATATATTGGAACTCTGTTTTATTTTAAGTTTTGCACTACCTTTTATAAGGGGTGCGAATGCGGATAATGGTAGACGCTTTGTGGAAATCTATTACGGTTTTACTTTTTTGATGGAACATGCCATTGTAACAGTTGTCTTTATCTGTTCGCTCTTGATTGCTTGGCTAGTAAAAAAGCAGTGGACAAAATGGCTTGCAGCTGGTAGTTATCTATTTTTGATTTTGTGGATTGCTACAGAAGGATATCTATTCCGTATGTCACTAGAAGATTTGATACGACTTTGGACAAGTTTGGAAATCTTGACACAAACTTATCAGTTGGGTTTTTATCTAAACATCATATTGGGAATCTTGTTGCTAATAAAGTATTTTAAGGTTAAGAAATGGTAATAAAAATGCGCCTGATTGCAGACGATCTGTTTTTTACTGACTATGATAATTTGTAGTTCCCGATAGATTGTAATGTATTTCTAATCATTGAAAGAGATTGAAGAAAAGGTTTTACTTACTAGCTTTCTTCAGTCTTTTTCATTTGATCATCACTTTGTAAACGATTTACAATTCAAGCCAAATTATGGTAAAATAGTTTTATGAGTAAAATGTATTATGCAGAAAATCCTGACGCTGCTCACGACATTCATGAGTTGAGAGTGGAGTTGTTGGGAGAAAACATGACCTTTTTGACGGATGCGGGTGTTTTTAGCAAGAAAATGGTTGACTTTGGGAGTCAGCTTTTGCTCAAGTGCCTAGAGGTCAATGAAGGAGAGACGGTCCTTGATGTGGGTTGTGGTTATGGGCCATTGGGTTTGTCATTGGCCAAGGCTTATGGAGTTCAAGCAACCATGGTTGATATCAATAATCGTGCCTTGAACCTAGCGCGACAAAATGCTGAACGAAATAAAGTAGAAGTAGCAATTTTCCAATCCAATATCTATGAACAAGTTGAAGGGAAATTTGACCATGTTATTTCCAATCCGCCGATTCGAGCGGGCAAACAGGTTGTTCATGAGATTATCGAAAAGAGCAGAGATTTCTTGAAAGACGGAGGAGATTTAACCATCGTCATTCAGAAAAAACAAGGAGCTCCAAGTGCTAGAAATAAGATGGAAGACGTTTTTGGAAATTGTGAAATCGTAAAGAAAGATAAGGGATATTATATCCTTAGAAGTGTGAAAGAATGAGAGCAGTTGATTTAATTCAAAAGAAACGAGATGGTCAAGAACTGACTGCAGCTGAAATCAAGTGGCTAGTAGAAGGCTATGTGGCAGGAACTGTTCCAGACTATCAAATGTCTGCTTTTGCTATGGCTGTTTATTTTAAAGGAATGACCACACGTGAGATTTCTGACCTGACGATGAATATGGTTAAAACAGGTCAGGAGTTTGATTTGTCAGCTATTGATGGGGTTAAAGTTGATAAGCATTCGACTGGTGGTGTAGGTGATAAGGTGACCTTGATTTTGGCTCCACTTGTTGCGAGTTTCGGAGTGCCCGTTGCTAAAATGAGTGGTCGTGGTCTCGGCCATACTGGTGGGACAATTGATAAATTGGAGTCCATTAAGGGATATCAAGTTGAGCGAAGTCAAGAAGATTTCATTCGTCAGGTACAAGATATTGGTGTATCTGTCATTGGGCAGTCCGATCAGCTGGTTAAAGCAGATAAACTTCTCTATGCCCTTCGTGATGTGACAGCAACTGTCGACACGATTCCTTTGATTGCTAGTTCTGTTATGAGCAAGAAAATTGCTGCAGGTGCGGATGCCATTTTGCTAGACGTAACGGTCGGTGAGGGTGCCTTCATGAAGACGGTTGGTGAGGCGCGCGAATTGGCTCAAACCATGGTGGATCTTGGTAAGGCTGTTGGTCGAAAAACAGTAGCAGTCATTACCGATATGAGTCAGCCCTTGGGAAGAGCCATTGGCAATCGTCTTGAAATCCTTGAGGCAATCGAGATTCTCCAAGGAAAAGGCCGAGAAGATATTAGTCACTTTATCTGCGAGCTAGCTCAGATTATGCTTGGCTTGGCTGATGTTGAGAAAACGATCAAGGAAATCCGTCAACACCTGGAAAATGGCCAAGCACTGGCTAAGTTTGAAGAAATGGTAGCAGCACAAGGCGGCGATTTAGAAGATCTCTATCGCCCAGTCAAAGTTGCCCATGTGCTGGAAATTCCAGCTCAAGAAACGGGTGTTATTTCAGCCCTTCCAGCTATGGAATTTGGGCTCTATGCCATGAGACTAGGAGCTGGTCGTGCAGTCAAGTCTGATGACTTGGACTATGAAACAGGGATTGTTTTTGAAAAGAAAGTTGGAGACTCCGTTCAAAAGGGTGAAATTGTTGCAAAAGTTTATACAAATGGAAAAATTTCTTCTGAACTAGTTACAGAATTTCAAAAATATGTTAAAATAAATGATGGAGTGCAAAGTTTACGAGAAATTATAGAAATTATCTCATAAAACCAGGGGGAATCCGAATATGAAGTTAAATAAATATATTGATCATACGCTTTTAAAGCAAGATGCAAGTCAAGAACAAATTGATCGTTTGCTATCTGAAGCGCGTGAGTATGACTTTGCCAGCGTTTGTGTCAATCCCACATGGGTTAAACATGCGAAAACAGGGCTTGAAGGCTCAGATGTAAAAGTTTGTACAGTAGTAGGTTTTCCTTTGGGAGCAACAACTTCAGCTGTGAAAGCTTTTGAAACAAAAGAAGCTGTCCAAAATGGTGCAGATGAGATTGATATGGTTATCAATGTTGGTGCCCTCAAATCAGGCAATCTGGATTTGGTTGAATCGGACATCCGTGCTGTCGTAGAAGCAAGTGGTGACAAGTTGGTTAAGGTCATTATTGAAGCTTGCTTGTTGACAGACGATGAAAAAGTTGTGGCCTGCCAATTATCCCAGAAAGCAGGCGCTGACTTTGTCAAAACATCAACTGGATTTTCAACTGGTGGTGCCACTATTGAGGATGTTCAGTTGATGCGTAAAACAGTCGGGCCAGATATGGGAGTTAAGGCAGCTGGTGGAGCTCGTTCATATGCAGATGCTGTCGCTTTTGTGGAAGCAGGCGCTACCCGTATCGGAACATCTGCTGGTGTAACAATCTTAAAAGGAGAATTGGCAGATGGCGACTACTGAGTTAATTGAACTAGCAATTGAAACCAGCAAACAAGCCTATGTCCCCTATTCTCACTTTCCCATCGGTGCTGTTTTAGTAGCCAAGGATGGTAGTATTTATACGGGTGTGAACATCGAGAATGCTAGCTATCCCTTGACTAATTGTGGAGAACGTACTGCTATTTTTAAAGCAGTTTCGGAGGGGCAACGGGAGTTTTCAGAATTGATTGTCTACGGACAAACTGAAAAACCCATCTCGCCATGTGGTGCTTGCCGCCAGGTCATGGTTGAATTTTTTGAACAAGATCTAAAAGTGACTTTAGTCGCTAAAGATAAATCGACGGTCGAGATGACGGTCGGGGAGTTACTTCCATACTCATTTACAGACTTAAATTAGTCTGGGCCACTCTTGTAGTGGCTGTGGTCTGTGTGACCAAACAATCCATACTTGCAACATCGTTGCACATCTTATTTAGGAGGTTCAGTAATGAACAAGAAACAATGGCTAGGCCTTGGTCTAGTTGCAGTAGCAGCAGTTGGACTTGCTGCATGTGGTAACCGCTCTTCTCGTAACGCAGCTTCATCTTCATCAGAAATGAAGACCAAAGCAGCAATCGTAACAGATACTGGTGGTGTTGATGATAAATCATTTAACCAATCAGCTTGGGAAGGTTTGCAAGACTGGGGTAAAGAACACAATCTTTCTAAAGATAAAGGTTATACTTACTTCCAATCAACAAGCGAAGCAGACTATGCTAACAACTTGCAACAAGCGGCTGGAAGTTACAACCTGATCTTCGGTGTTGGTTTTGCACTTCACAATGCAGTTGAGGAAGCAGCAAAAGACCACTCTGACCTAAACTATGTCTTGATTGATGATGTGATTGAAGGTCAAAAGAATGTTGCGAGCGTAAGATTTGCGGATAATGAAGCAGCTTACCTTGCTGGTGTTGCAGCAGCGAAAACTACGAAAACAAAACAAGTTGGTTTTGTAGGTGGTATCGAATCTGAAGTTATTTCACGTTTTGCAGCTGGATTCAAAGCTGGTGTTGAGTCAGTAGACCCATCTATCAAAGTCCAAGTTGACTACGCTGGTTCATTTGGTGATGCTGCCAAAGGTAAAACAATTGCAGCAGCTCAATATGCTGCCGGTGCAGACGTTGTCTACCAAGCAGCTGGTGGTACAGGTGCTGGTGTCTTTGCTGAAGCAAAATCATTGAACGAAAACAAAAATGAAGACGAAAAAGTTTGGGTTATCGGTGTAGACCGTGACCAAGCAGCAGAAGGTAAATACACTTCTAAAGATGGTAAAGAATCTAACTTTGTTCTTGTATCTACATTGAAACAAGTTGGTACAACTGTAAAAGATATTGCTAACAAAACAGAAAAAGGTGAATTCCCTGGTGGACAAGTGATTGTTTACTCATTGAAAGATAAAGGGGTTGAGCTAGCAGTAACAAACCTTTCAGAAGAAGGTAAAAAAGCTGTTGAAGATGCAAAAGCTAAGATCCTTGACGGAAGCGTAAAAGTTCCTGAAAAATAATGGATAAAAGTCATTTCTTAGGAAGCGGCCATCGGTCGCTTCTTTAAGAATTGAGGCAATTTTTGTCTCAATAGAGCTTGTTAATGTGATTAGCAGGTTTTATTGAAATAAAATAAACCTCTGAAAGGAAGAGCATATGGCACACGAAAATGTCATTGAGATGCGGGATATTACCAAGGTGTTTGGTGAATTTGTAGCAAACGACAAAATCAACTTGCAACTGCGAAAAGGTGAAATCCATGCACTTTTAGGAGAAAATGGAGCGGGTAAATCCACTCTGATGAATATGCTGGCAGGACTTCTTGAACCAACGAGCGGTGAAATTGTGGTGAATGGTCAAGTTGTAAAACTAGACTCACCATCTAAAGCCGCTGGTCTTGGAATTGGGATGGTTCACCAACATTTTATGTTGGTTGAGGCTTTTACAGTAGCTGAGAATATCATTTTAGGGAGTGAAATCACTAAAAATGGTGTTCTAGATATAGCTGGTGCTACTAAAGAAATCAAGGCTCTTTCTGAACGTTATGGTTTGGCAGTAGATCCTGCTGCTAAGGTGGCGGATATTTCCGTTGGTGCCCAACAACGTGTAGAGATCTTGAAAACACTCTATCGTGGTGCTGATATCCTTATCTTTGACGAACCTACAGCCGTATTGACTCCTTCAGAGATCGATGAGTTGATGGCAATCATGAAAAACCTTGTCAAAGAAGGGAAGTCTATCATTTTGATTACCCATAAACTGGATGAGATTCGTGCGGTATCGAATCGAGTGACGGTTATCCGTCGTGGGAAATCAATCCAGACAGTTGAAATCGCAGGGGCAACAAATGCGGACTTGGCAGAAATGATGGTTGGACGCTCAGTCTCCTTTAAAACGGAAAAACAGGCACCACAACCCAAAGAAGTGGTCTTGTCTATCAAAGACTTGGTTGTCAATGAAAACCGCGGTGTACCAGCTGTGAAGAATCTTTCTTTGGATGTTCGTGCTGGTGAGATTGTCGGTATTGCAGGTATTGATGGCAATGGTCAATCTGAACTCATTCAAGCCATTACAGGTCTTCGTAAGATTGAGTCAGGTAGCGTTGAATTAAAAGGCAAATCAATTGTGGGAATGCATCCTCGACAAATTACAGAACTAAGCGTGGGGCACGTTCCTGAGGATCGTCACCGGGATGGCTTGATTTTGGAGATGATGATTTCAGAAAATATTGCTCTTCAAACCTACTACAAAGAACCACTCAGCAAGAATGGTATCTTGAACTATGCCAATATCACTTCACATGCCAAGAAATTGATGGAAGAATTTGACGTCCGTGCGGCAAGCGAGTTTGTTCCAGCAGCAGCTCTTTCAGGAGGAAATCAACAAAAAGCGATTATCGCTCGTGAGATTGATCGTGATCCTGATCTCCTTATCGTCAGCCAGCCAACTCGTGGTTTGGATGTCGGTGCCATTGAATATATCCACAAACGTTTGATTGAAGAACGTGATAACGGGAAGGCTGTCCTTGTTGTCAGCTTTGAATTGGATGAGATTTTAAATGTCTCAGACCGAATTGCTGTTATTCACGATGGTAAGATTCAAGGTATTGTATCGCCAGAAACGACTAACAAACAAGAACTTGGTGTCTTGATGGCAGGTGGAAACTTGGGAAAGGAGAAGAGTGATGTCTAAAAAATTACAACAAATTTCGGTTCCCTTGATTTCCGTATTCTTAGGAATCTTGCTCGGAGCCATTGTCATGTGGATCTTCGGATATGACGCTATCTGGGGCTATGAGGAGTTGTTCTATACAGCTTTTGGTAGTCTCCGTGGGATTGGAGAAATTTTCCGTGCCATGGGTCCTCTTGTCTTGATAGGTCTTGGTTTCGCAGTTGCCAGTCGAGCAGGTTTCTTTAACGTTGGACTTCCTGGTCAGGCTTTGGCAGGCTGGATTCTCAGCGGTTGGTTTGCCTTGTCAAATCCAGATATGCCTCGTCTCGTGTTGATTCCATTAACAGTGATCATTGCTTTGATTGCAGGTGGAATTGTTGGTGCGATTCCAGGTATCCTCAGAGCCTATCTCGGTACGTCAGAGGTTATCGTGACCATCATGATGAACTACATTGTATTGTATGTGGGAAATGCCTTTATTCATGCCTTTCCGAAAGATATTATGCAAAGTACAGACTCAACGATTCGTGTTAGTGCCAATGCTACTTACCAGACACCATGGTTATCAGAGTTGACTGGAAATTCCCGTATGAATATTGGAATCTTCTTTGCAATCATTGCTGTAGCTGTGATTTGGTTCTTGCTCAAGAAAACGACTCTCGGTTTTGAAATTCGTGCAGTTGGTCTTAATCCCCATGCTTCAGAGTACGCTGGTATTTCAGCAAAACGTACAATCATTCTATCAATGATTATCTCTGGTGCCTTGGCTGGTCTTGGTGGGGCGGTAGAAGGTCTTGGAACCTTCCAAAACGTTTACGTTCAGGGATCATCATTAGCTATCGGATTTAACGGGATGGCAGTTAGTTTGCTTGCTGGAAATTCACCAATTGGAATTCTCTTTGCAGCTTTCTTATTTGGAGTTTTGCAAGTAGGAGCACCGGGTATGAACGCAGCGCAAGTTCCGTCTGAGCTTGTTAGCATTGTAACAGCGTCTATTATCTTCTTTGTCAGCGTTCACTACATTATCGAACGCTTTGTCAAACCTAAAAAACAAGTTAAAGGAGGTAAGTAAGGATGTCTATTACAACATTACTCACCCTCTTGGTCTCTTCTATGCTGATTTACTCAGCACCACTTATTTTTACGAGTATTGGAGGAGTCTTCTCTGAACGTGGTGGTGTCGTTAACGTCGGTCTTGAAGGAATTATGGTTATGGGAGCCTTTTCTGGGGTTGTCTTTAACCTTGAGTTTGCAGAACAACTTGGAGCGGCGACTCCTTGGATTTCCTTGTTAGTTGCTGGTATCGTGGGAGCTATTTTCTCCCTCATCCATGCCGTCGCTACAGTTCATTTCCGTGCAGACCATGTTGTCAGTGGTACAGTATTGAACTTGATGGCTCCTGCCCTAGCAGTTTTCTTGGTTAAAGTTCTTTATAACAAAGGGCAAACGGATAACTTAAGCCAGACTTTCGGACGTTTTGATTTCCCAGTTTTGGCTGATATCCCTGTGATTGGAGATATCTTCTTCAAGTCAACAAGTTTGCTAGGTTATATCGCGATTGCCTTCTCATTCCTTGCATGGTTTATTCTCTTTAAGACACGTTTTGGTCTTCGCCTTCGCTCTGTTGGTGAACACCCTCAGGCAGCGGATACCTTGGGGATCAATGTCTACAAGATGCGATATCTTGGGGTTATTATTTCAGGATTCCTAGGTGGAATTGGGGGAGCAATTTATGCTCAATCCATTTCAGTTAACTTCTCAGTGACAACTATTATCGGTCCTGGATTTATCGCCCTTGCTGCGATGATCTTTGGTAAATGGAACCCAATTGGTGCTATGCTTTCTAGTCTTTTCTTTGGACTTTCACAAAGTTTGGCAGTTATCGGTTCTCAATTACCTTTCCTACAAGGAGTTCCAGCGGTTTACCTTCAAATCGCGCCTTATGTCTTGACCATTCTTGTCTTGGCAGCCTTCTTTGGAAAAGCAGTTGCGCCTAAGGCAGATGGGATCAACTACATCAAGTCAAAATAAGCATACAAAAAAACGCCAGTTTCAAACTGGCGTTTTATTTATTAGGATTTTGATGGGTTAGGTTCAATCCCCAAGGGACAAGATTTTCAGTTTTATTTTTGATACGTATGATATTATCCTTGTGACGAATGATAATCAAGCTAGCAAGTGCTAGGATAATCAGAATGAAGAGAGGGTCATAGCTGTTTAGGATAAAACCAAATAGTGGAAATAGGAGAACTCCGATAACGGCTGCGATAGAAGCGGTAACGCTAGACAGTGAAATCATACTACCTAGATAGAGGCTTCCAAAGAATACGATTGCTAGATAGAGACAGAAAACAGGCGCAAATCCGAAAATCACTCCAGCACTGGTTGCGACAGCTTTGCCCCCTTTAAATCCTGCAAAGATAGGGAAAGTATGTCCAATGACAGCCAAAAGACCAAAGATAAGAGGTGATACACCTTGAAGGTGGAAAAGGATTGGAAGGAGAGTGGCCAAGGTTCCTTTAAAGAAGTCAATCACAAAGGTTGCCATACCCGCTTTCTTACCTAAAATTCGGAAAGTATTGGTTGTTCCGGTGTTTCCAGAACCATGTTCACGCAGATTTGTTTGAAAGAAGATTTGTCCAATCCAAAGACCAGACGGAATCGAACCTAGCAGATAAGCTAAAATTAATAATACAAATGTCATCATAGTACTATTATACCATGAAATGATATAGAAAGTCAGAGAATATCCTGTGAAATTGTGACAGCTGAAAGGGAAAAGCTTTGCAAAATCGCTAGAAAACCTGTAAAATAGAAAAGATGAACAAATAGGAGGTTCCTTGTGTCAAAAAAGGAAATCAATATTAATAACTACAATGATGACGCCATTCAGGTGCTAGAAGGGTTGGATGCGGTCCGTAAACGTCCAGGGATGTATATTGGATCGACTGACGGTGCTGGTCTCCATCACCTAGTCTGGGAAATTGTGGACAATGCAGTCGATGAGGCTTTGTCTGGATTTGGTGACCGCATTGATGTGACCATCAATAAGGACGGCAGTCTAACTGTTCAAGACCATGGTCGTGGGATGCCAACCGGGATGCACGCCATGGGAATTCCAACTGTTGAAGTTATCTTTACCATTCTCCACGCTGGAGGAAAATTCGGTCAAGGTGGTTATAAGACATCAGGTGGTCTCCACGGAGTGGGATCTTCAGTCGTTAATGCCCTTTCTAGTTGGCTAGAAGTTGAAATTACTCGTGACGGTACAGTCTACAAGCAACGTTTTGAAAATGGTGGAAAACCTGTTACAACCTTGAAAAAAATTGGTACAGCACCCAAGTCTAAGACAGGTACCAAAGTCACTTTCATGCCTGACGCGACGATTTTTTCTACGACTGACTTCAAGTACAATACCATTTCAGAACGACTCAATGAGTCAGCCTTTCTTTTAAAAAATGTTACCTTGTCTTTGACAGATAAGCGAACAGATGAAGCAATCGAATTCCATTATGAGAACGGGGTACAGGACTTTGTTTCTTACCTCAATGAAGACAAGGAAATCTTGACGCCAGTCCTATACTTTGAAGGCGAAGACAATGGTTTCCAAGTGGAAGTTGCCCTCCAGTACAATGATGGATTCTCAGATAACATTCTATCCTTTGTCAATAACGTTCGTACTAAAGATGGTGGAACGCACGAGACAGGACTCAAGTCAGCCATTACCAAGGTTATGAATGACTACGCGCGTAAGACTGGGCTCCTCAAGGAAAAAGATAAAAACCTAGAAGGTTCAGATTATCGTGAGGGACTAGCTGCCGTTCTTTCTATTCTGGTTCCTGAAGAGCACCTTCAGTTTGAAGGACAGACCAAGGACAAACTTGGAAGTCCACTAGCTCGTCCAGTTGTAGACGGGATTGTGGCTGATAAGTTAACCTTCTTCCTCATGGAAAATGGAGAACTTGCTTCCAATCTTATTCGCAAGGCTATCAAGGCTCGTGACGCTCGTGAAGCAGCACGAAAGGCTCGTGATGAGAGCCGAAATGGCAAGAAAAACAAGAAAGACAAGGGCTTGCTTTCTGGTAAATTAACCCCAGCCCAGTCTAAAAATCCAGCTAAGAATGAACTCTATCTGGTCGAGGGAGACTCTGCCGGTGGTTCTGCCAAACAAGGCCGTGACCGTAAGTTCCAGGCTATCCTACCTCTTCGTGGTAAGGTCATCAATACAGCCAAGGCCAAGATGGCGGATATCCTCAAAAATGAAGAAATCAATACCATGATTTATACCATTGGTGCGGGTGTGGGAGCAGACTTCTCCCTTGAAGATGCCAACTATGACAAGATCATTATCATGACCGATGCGGATACTGACGGTGCTCATATCCAAACCTTGCTCTTAACCTTTTTCTACCGCTACATGCGTCCGCTAGTCGAGGCAGGACATGTCTATATCGCCCTTCCGCCTCTTTACAAGATGTCCAAAGGAAAAGGCAAGAAGGAAGAAGTGGCCTATGCTTGGACGGACGGAGAGCTAGAAGAACTCCGCAAGCAATTCGGCAAAGGGGCTACCCTCCAACGCTACAAAGGTCTAGGTGAGATGAATGCGGACCAGCTCTGGGAAACAACCATGAACCCAGAAACGCGTACCCTTATCCGTGTTACCATCGAAGACCTTGCACGCGCCGAACGCCGTGTCAATGTCCTTATGGGAGATAAAGTCGAACCACGCCGCAAGTGGATTGAAGATAATGTCAAGTTTACGCTGGAAGAGAGTGGGGAAGTTATTTTTTAAAATAGTGAGATAAAAATCTTTTAAAGAAATAGAATGAAATTAATTGAAAAGTGAGAAAAAATGATAAAAAAAGTAAAATTAATAATAGTCTGTTCTTTAATTTTTCTTTTTATAATTAGCTTATTATGTTTTTTGATTGACTGGTTTGATATAGGAATATTTTCATCCCTAAAGGGGGATTGGCTAAGTTATTTTGGTAGTATAGTTAGTTCAATTGTCAGTATTTTCGGTATTTATTGGACATTAAGAGATAACAGACTTCAGCAAAAAATTGAACATCGTCGTGAAATTCTTCCGTATATTATTTATAATTTAAAAAAAATAGAAACAGATGATGATATTCTAAATAATCATCATAGTATGTCTTTTGATTATTTAGAAATGGATAAAAAGGGATATTCATTCGATAAAACCGAACCTCTTATTATTTGTTTGGAGATGGAAAATGTTGGGTTAGGAAATGCCATAGTTAAAGATTATATTTTGAACTATAATAAAGAAAGTATAAAATTAATGGAATTGAAAGAAAAAATAATAAATAACTATCTTGTTATAAAAAAAGGTGAGAAGAGAAAGATATACTTACGATTTCGTGTTCCAAATTTTAATGATTATGAAATAGATTATATGGATAAATATTCTGATACCTATGATTATAGTCAAATTGACTTTTCAATTGATATTCTTTTATATGATTTATCAAAAAATTTATATAAAGAAACATTAGAATTTAAGATAAATAAAAATACTGTTTCATCGTATACGTTTAATCAAGAAGAATATCACTATATATATAGATTTAACAAAAAGAATATTTTTCCAGTGCTTCAAAAATCTGAGGAGGGATAATTAATTCAGAAATGTTAAATTTGATTTTAAAAACAGCTAAAAAGTTACAAGTCGAGGCTGTCGCCATGTCTGGTTCACGGACTGATACAAAAGTGCAAAAAGATGAGTTTCAAGATTACGACGTGGTCTATATTGTGGATGATTTTGATAATCTGACAAGTGACCTTTCTTGGTTGAATCAGTTTGGCAAGCGCATCATTGAGCAACATAACGTACTTGAACATCGCCATCTGTATCTCATGCTCTTTGAAGATGGCAATCGGATTGATTTAACCCTCTGTCCCAAAGACCACATTCAAGAGTGGGTAGATAGTGAGGCAGGATTCACCGTTTTAGAAGATGAGAAAGGCTTGTTTGTTCACTATTTCCCAAGTCCTCAACGTTACTGGACAAGTCCCGCTAGTCAGACAGATTTTGAAAAAGCCTGCAATGAATTTTGGTGGGTGTCAGCCTACGTAGTCAAAGGAATCTGTCGTAAACAACTACTCTATGCCACTGACCATCTTTATGGTATTTGTCAACAAGAACTCTTGAAGGTCTTAGCTTGGCAGGTAGCCAATGATAGGGGAAGAGTCGATATCGGCAAGAACTATAAGTATCTCTTTAACTATTTACCTGCTGAGAAAGAGAAACAATTCTCAAATCTGCTTGATTTCTCCAGTTTAGAAAAAATCACTCAGTCTTTATTTGCAACAATGAAACTTTTCCACCAAGAAGCTCAATCCCTTGCTAACAAGATGGGCTTTGATTATGATAAAGAAGTGGGTGAGAAGATGATTGAGTATGCTGAGGAGAGACTTTCGAATCACTAACTAAATAAAGTATATAAAAGTATATAATTTAAAAGATTAAACTACAGAAAAGATAGTTTAGTTATATATAGTAACTGAACACGGAACTAATTTCTGTAAATTATCCCTTATTCTATAAAAACCACTCTACATTCTTTGAAAGGAGTTGAACACGCCCTAAATGCTGTGTGAAAAAGATAGATTCTCTTGTGAGCATCGCTCACTGCAATAATTTCCTATTTTCACTTTGCATTTTACGGGCTTAGTATCCTATGTCTAACATTCAAAACATGTCCCTGGAGGACATCATGGGAGAGCGCTTTGGTCGCTACTCCAAGTACATCATTCAAGACCGGGCTTTGCCAGACATTCGGGATGGCTTGAAGCCGGTTCAGCGTCGTATTCTTTATTCAATGAATAAAGATGGCAATACTTTTGACAAGAGCTACCGTAAGTCGGCCAAGTCTGTCGGTAACATCATGGGGAATTTTCACCCACACGGTGATTCTTCCATCTATGATGCCATGGTTCGTATGTCTCAGGACTGGAAAAACCGTGAGATTCTAGTTGAAATGCACGGTAATAACGGTTCCATGGACGGAGATCCGCCTGCGGCTATGCGTTATACCGAGGCTCGTTTGTCTGAGATTGCTGGTTATCTTCTTCAAGATATCGAAAAGAAGACAGTTCCCTTTGCTTGGAACTTTGACGATACCGAGAAAGAGCCGACGGTTTTGCCAGCAGCCTTTCCAAACCTCTTGGTCAATGGTTCGACTGGGATTTCAGCTGGTTATGCTACAGACATTCCACCGCATAATTTGGCTGAGGTTATTGATGCGACGGTTTACATGATTGACCACCCAACAGCCAAGGTGGACAAACTCATGGAATTCTTGCCTGGGCCAGACTTCCCTACAGGAGCTATCATCCAAGGGCGTGATGAAATCAAGAAGGCTTATGAAACTGGGAAAGGGCGCGTGGTTGTTCGTTCTAAGACGGAGATTGAAAAGCTAAAAGGCGGTAAGGAACAAATCGTTATCACTGAGATTCCTTATGAAATCAATAAGGCTAATCTAGTCAAGAAAATCGATGATGTTCGTGTCAATAACAAGGTAGCTGGGATTGCCGAGGTTCGTGATGAGTCTGACCGTGACGGTCTTCGTATCGCTATTGAACTTAAAAAAGACGCGAATACCGAGCTTGTACTCAACTATCTCTTCAAATATACTGACTTGCAAATCAACTACAACTTTAACATGGTGGCGATTGACAATTTCACCCCTCGTCAGGTTGGGATTATTCCAATCTTATCTAGCTACATCGCCCACCGTCGTGAAGTGATTCTAGCACGTTCCCGCTTTGACAAGGAAAAGGCTGAGAAACGTCTGCATATCGTTGAAGGTTTGATTCGCGTGATTTCGATTTTGGACGAAGTCATTGCCCTTATCCGTGCTTCTGAGAACAAGGCTGACGCTAAGGAAAACCTCAAGATCAGCTATGAGTTTACTGAGGAGCAGGCAGAAGCCATCGTGACCTTACAACTTTACCGTTTGACCAATACAGACGTGGTTGTCTTGCAGGAAGAAGAAGCAGAATTGCGTGAAAAGATTGCCATGCTTGCGGCTATCATCGGTGATGAACGGACTATGTACAATCTCATGAAGAAAGAACTTCGTGAGGTCAAGAAGAAATTTGCGACACCACGTTTGAGTACTTTGGAAGATACAGCAAAAGTGATTGAGATTGACACAGCTAGTTTGATTGCCGAGGAAGATACCTATGTCAGCGTAACTAAGGCAGGCTATATCAAGCGTACTAGCCCACGTTCCTTTGCGGCATCTACTCTGGAAGAAATTGGCAAGCGTGATGATGATCGTTTGATCTTTGTACAAACTGCCAAGACAACCCAGCACCTCTTGATGTTCACTACTCTTGGAAATGTCATTTATCGACCAATCCATGAATTGGCAGATATTCGTTGGAAGGATATCGGAGAGCACCTGAGCCAAACGATTACAAACTTTGAAACCAACGAAGAAATCATTTATGCAGAAGTAGTGGATCAGTTTGATGATGCAACTACCTACTTTGCAGCAACTCGCCTTGGTCAAATCAAACGCGTAGAACGCAAAGAATTCTCTCCATGGCGGACCTACAAGTCTAAGTCTGTTAAGTATGCTAAGCTCAAAGACAAGACAGACCAGATTGTAGCAGTAGCACCAATCAAACTGGATGATGTACTCTTGATTAGCCAAAATGGTTATGCCCTTCGTTTTAATATCGAAGAGGTTCCGGTTGTTGGTGCCAAAGCTGCAGGTGTCAAGGCTATGAACCTGAAAGCAGATGATGCGCTTCAGGCTGCCTTTATCTGTAACACCTCATCCTTCTATCTCTTGACACAGCGTGGAAGCTTGAAACGCGTTTCCATTGAGGAAATTCCAGCGACCAGCCGTGCCAAACGAGGCCTACAAGTCTTGCGTGAGTTGAAAAACAAACCGCATCGTGTCTTCTTGGCAGGAGCAGTTGCAGAGCAAGGTTTCGTTGGTGATCTCTTTAGTACAGAAGTAGAAGAAAACGACCAAACGTTACTTGTTCAATCTAACAAGGGAACAATCTATGAAAGCCGATTGCAGGACCTCAACTTGTCAGAACGTACTAGCAATGGAAGCTTTATTTCAGACACGATTTCAGATGAAGAAGTTTTCGATGCTTACCTCAAAGAAATCTTTAAAGAGGATAAAGCGAATTCATAAAAAAATCAGTCCAGAGGGCTGATTTCTTTATGTTGAAAAAATTTTCAGAAAATTACAAATAATACTTGAAATTTTACTAGAAAAGTGTAGAATAGAACACATAGTTTGAATAGTATAAAGGAGAAACACATGACAGTTGCAATTGATTGGGAAAACCTTGGATTTGCTTATATGAAACTACCTTACCGTTATATCGCTCACTACAAAAATGGTCAATGGGATCAAGGAGAATTGACAGAGGATGCAACCTTGCATATTTCAGAGTCTTCTCCAAGTCTCCACTATGGACAGCAAGCATTTGAGGGATTGAAAGCCTATCGTACCAAGGACGGCAGTGTTCAATTGTTCCGTCCTGACGAAAATGCCAAGCGTTTGCAACGTACTTGCGACCGTCTTTTGATGCCACAAGTTCCGACAGAAATGTTTGTAGAAGCTTGTAAAGCAGTTGTGCGTGCAAATGAAGAATACGTCCCACCATATGGAACAGGTGGAACCCTTTATCTTCGTCCACTATTAATTGGTGTTGGGGATATTATTGGGGTTAAACCTGCAGAAGAGTATATTTTCACCATCTTTGCTATGCCAGTTGGTAACTATTTTAAAGGTGGTTTAGTCCCAACAAATTTCTTGATTCAGGATGAATACGACCGGGCAGCCCCAAATGGTACAGGTGCGGCCAAGGTAGGTGGGAACTATGCTGCTAGTCTCCTTCCAGGTAAAATGGCCAAGTCACGCCAATTCTCAGATGTTATCTACCTAGACCCATCTACACATACAAAGATTGAAGAAGTCGGATCAGCCAACTTCTTTGGAATCACGGCCGACAATGAATTTGTTACGCCATTGAGTCCATCCATCTTGCCATCCATTACCAAGTACTCTTTGCTTTACTTGGCAGAACACCGCTTGGGCTTGACTCCGATTGAAGGTGATGTCCCAATCGATAATTTGGATCGTTTTGTAGAGGCAGGTGCTTGTGGAACAGCAGCGGTTATTTCTCCAATTGGAGGCATCCAACATGGCGATGATTTCCATGTTTTCTATAGTGAAACAGAAGTAGGTCCTGTGACACGTAAACTTTATGATGAATTGACTGGTATCCAATTTGGTGACGTAGAAGCACCAGAAGGATGGATTGTCAAAGTGGACTAAAAGACATGAAGTAAAGAAGAACTCCATAGCAGTTGTAAGGACTGAAATGGAGTTTTTTCTTGCTAGTTTGAGCATTTTCTTGTACAATAGAAAAAGTGAAAAGAGGTAGAGTATGAGTAAAAAAGATAAGAAAATCGAAATTCAATTAACTGATGCAAAAGTGACTGTTGGAAAAGACAGCTATGAAGGATACGTTTTGACGATCGGGAAAAAGGTTATTGGGGAAATTGCCGAATTAGATAGCCAATTTGCCATCATAAAGAATGGAAATGTCGATAGTTTTTATAAAAAACTTGAAAAAGCTGTGGAAATTTTGATTGAAAACTATAATTTGACAAAATAATACTTGTTTTATTGAAAATTTCATGATATAATAGTTCTCGTTAAACATTGGAGAGATAGCGAAGAGGCTAAACGCGGCGGACTGTAAATCCGCTCCTTCGGGTTCGGGGGTTCGAATCCCTCTCTCTCCATTCATCAATGGGGTATAGCCAAGCGGTAAGGCAAGGGACTTTGACTCCCTCATGCGTTGGTTCGAATCCAGCTACCCCAGTTCTTAGGTAATAAATTCAAGATAAAAAGAAAAATATCTTAGGGTATTTTATTTTTATAATTGAAAGACGTGAACGATATGAACATGTCTTTGCGGGTGCTTAGGAAAAAAATTATAAGTATGTCAAGTTTGGAAAAACTTGATTGTTGGAGGATTTTTTAGATGAACGAATTTGAAGATTTGCTAAATAGCGTTAGCCAAGTTGAGCCTGGTGATGTTGTTAGTGCTGAAGTATTGACAGTTGATGCGACTCAAGCTAACGTTGCAATCTCTGGGACTGGTGTTGAAGGTGTCTTGACTCTTCGCGAATTGACAAACGATCGCGATGCAGATATCAATGACTTTGTGAAAGTAGGAGAAGTATTGGATGTTCTTGTACTTCGTCAAGTAGTTGGTAAAGATACTGATACAGTTACATACCTTGTATCTAAAAAACGCCTTGAAGCTCGCAAAGCATGGGACAAACTTGTAGGACGCGAAGAAGAAGTTGTTACTGTTAAAGGAACTCGTGCCGTTAAAGGTGGACTTTCAGTAGAATTTGAAGGTGTTCGTGGATTCATCCCAGCTTCAATGTTGGATACTCGTTTCGTACGTAACACTGAGCGTTTCGTAGGTCAAGAATTTGATGCTAAAATCAAAGAAGTTGATCCTAAAGAAAACCGCTTCATCCTTTCACGTCGTGAAGTTGTTGAAGCAGCTACTGCAGCAGCTCGTGCTGAAGTATTCGGTAAATTGGCCGTTGGTGATGTCGTAACTGGTAAAGTTGCTCGTATCACTAGCTTTGGTGCTTTCATCGACCTTGGTGGAGTCGACGGATTGGTTCACTTGACTGAATTGTCACACGAACGTAACGTATCACCTAAATCAGTTGTAACTGTTGGTGAAGAAATTGAAGTGAAGATCCTTGATCTTAACGAAGAAGAAGGACGCGTATCACTTTCACTTAAAGCAACAACACCTGGACCATGGGATGGTGTTGAGCAAAAATTGGCTAAAGGTGATGTAGTAGAAGGAACAGTTAAACGTTTGACTGACTTTGGTGCATTTGTTGAAGTATTGCCAGGTATCGATGGACTTGTTCACGTATCACAAATTTCACACAAACGTATCGAAAATCCAAAAGAAGCTCTTACTGTTGGTCAAGAAGTTACTGTTAAAGTCCTTGATGTTAACGCTGACGCAGAACGTGTATCTCTTTCTATCAAAGCTCTTGAAGAACGTCCAGCTCAAGAAGAAGGACAAAAAGAAGAAAAACGTGCTGCTCGTCCACGTCGTCCAAAACGTCAAGAAAAACGTGATTTCGAACTTCCAGAAACACAAACAGGATTCTCAATGGCTGACTTGTTCGGTGATATCGAACTTTAATCAAATTGATAATCACAAAATCCTTTGTTTAAAACAAGGGATTTTTCTTTTGTCTCTTTCTCATTTTTGATATAATAGTTCTATGTTAGATTCAGAAAAACAATCACAATATCAATTGTTAAATGAGGAACTCTCTTATTTACTTGAAGGTGAGAGCAATGTTCTTGCCAATCTTTCAAATGCTAGTGCCCTTCTAAAATCTCGCTTTCCGAATACTGTCTTTGCAGGGTTTTATCTGTTTGATGGTAGCGAGTTGGTTTTAGGGCCTTTTCAGGGTGGTGTTTCTTGTATTCGCATTCCGCTTGGAAAAGGCGTGTGTGGAGAAGCTGCTGAGTTTCAAGAGACTGTTTTGGTTGGCGATGTGAGCACCTATCCAAACTACATTTCTTGTGATAGTATGGCCAAGAGTGAAATCGTGGTTCCCATGCTCAAGAATGGTCAATTGCTGGGTGTCTTAGACCTGGATTCTTCAGTTATTGATGATTACAATGCCGTTGACCGTGATTACTTGGAACAATTTGTCGCTATTTTGCTTGAGAAGACAGAATGGGACTTTACGATGTTTGAGGAGAAAGCCTAATGTATCAAGCACTTTATCGAAAATATAGAAGCCAGACTTTTTCACAACTAGTAGGTCAAGAAGTTGTGGCTAAAACCCTAAAACAAGCAGTTGAGCAGGAAAAGATTAGTCATGCCTATCTTTTCTCAGGTCCTCGAGGAACTGGTAAAACCAGTGTAGCCAAGATTTTTGCCAAGGCTATGAACTGTCCGAACCAGGTAGACGGGGAACCATGTAATAACTGTTATATCTGCCAAGCAGTCACAGAAGGTAGCCTAGAAGATGTTATCGAAATGGATGCGGCTTCGAATAATGGAGTCGATGAAATCCGTGAAATTCGTGATAAATCCACCTATTCTCCTAGTTTGGCCCGTTATAAGGTCTATATCATAGACGAGGTTCATATGTTGTCTACAGGAGCTTTTAATGCGCTTTTGAAGACCCTAGAAGAACCAACCCAGAACGTTGTCTTTATTTTGGCGACTACCGAATTGCACAAGATTCCAGCAACTATTTTATCGCGTGTCCAACGTTTTGAGTTTAAATCGATTCGAACTCAAGATATCACGGCACATATTCATCATATTTTAGAAAAAGAAAATATCAGTTCTGAACCAGATGCTGTAGAAATCATTGCCAGACGGGCTGAAGGTGGGATGCGGGATGCCTTGTCTATTCTGGACCAAGCCTTGAGTTTGACTCAAGGGAATGCTTTAACTACAGCTATCTCTGAGGAGATTACAGGCACCATTAGTCTATCAGCGCTTGATGACTATGTAGCCGCCTTGTCACAGCAGGATGTTTTAAAAGCTCTTGATTCTTTGAATCTTTTGTTTGAAAATGGCAAGAGTATGACTCGTTTTGTGACGGATCTTTTACAGTACTTGCGTGATCTATTAGTTGTTCAGACAGGTGGCGAAAATACTCATCATAGTCCAGTTTTTATGGACAATCTAGCTCTTTCTCAGGAAAGTCTCTTTGAAATGATTCGAATAGCGACTGTGAGCTTGGCAGATATGAAAGCGAGCCTACAACCTAAGATTTATGCTGAGATGATGACCATTCGTTTAGCGGAGATTAAGCCTGAACCAGTGCTTTCAGGAGCTGTCGAAAGTGAAATTTCTGCACTGAGACAGGAAGTAGTTCGTCTCAAGCAAGAACTTGCTAATGTTGGAACGGTGCCTAAACAAGTGGCGCCAGTCCCTAGCCGTCCAGCCACTTCCAAGACTGTCTATCGAGTAGACCGTAATAAGGTTCAGGCTATCCTACAAGAAGCTGTTGAAAATCCTGAATTGGCGCGGCAAAACTTGATTCGCCTCCAGAATGCGTGGGGAGAAGTGATCGAAAGCTTAGCTGGTCCTGATAAGGCTCTGCTTGTTGGTTCTCAACCAGTTGCGGCCAACGAACACCATGCTATTTTAGCCTTTGAGTCTAATTTCAATGCAGGCCAAACCATGAAACGGGATAACCTCAACACCATGTTTGGCAACATCCTCAGTCAGGCGGCTGGATTTTCACCTGAAATCCTGGCAATTTCCCTAGAGGAATGGAAAGAGGTTCGTGCAGCATTTTCAGCTAAAAACAAGTCTTCTCAAGCAGATCAAGAGGTAGAAGAAGAAAGTCTGATTCCAGAGGGATTCGAATTTCTGGCTGATAAAGTCATGGTCGAAGAAGACTAAAAGTGGATTTCATGGTACAATAATTCTATGACTAGACAACAATTTATCGTGATAGCACTATTTACTGCTGCTGAGACTTATTTTTTCAATGAAGCTTGGATGACGGGTCGCTATTTCATGGCAGCCTTTTGGGCCATTCTACTTTTTCGAAATTTTAGATTAAGTTATGTAATGGGGAAAATAGTAGATGCCATTGATCAGCACCTAAACCGCAAGGATTAGTCACTAGCTTCTAGACAAAATCAAAGCCTTTTAGGCTTTTTTTTGTTATACTAGTAGAGTATATTTATGGACCTTTTCTTGTATTTTTTGAGAAATGTAAGTGATTTCTCTAAGGATAAAGGAAGTAGGCCAGAAAAAGAAAGGAACTATCATGTCAGTATTAGAGATCAAAGATCTTCACGTTGAGATTGAAGGAAAAGAAATTTTGAAGGGGGTCAATCTGACTCTGAAAACAGGAGAAATCGCAGCTATCATGGGACCAAATGGTACTGGTAAATCGACTCTTTCTGCCGCTATCATGGGGAACCCTAACTATGAAGTTACCAAAGGTGAGGTCTTGTTTGATGGCGTAAATATTCTTGAGTTGGAAGTGGACGAGCGTGCGCGTATGGGACTTTTCCTGGCTATGCAATACCCATCTGAAATTCCAGGAATTACCAACGCTGAATTTCTTCGTGCAGCTATGAATGCTGGTAAAGAAGATGATGAAAAGATTTCAGTTCGTGAGTTTATCACTAAACTAGACGAGAAAATGGAATTGCTCAACATGAAAGAAGAAATGGCAGAGCGTTACCTCAACGAAGGTTTCTCAGGTGGTGAGAAAAAACGTAATGAAATTCTTCAACTCTTGATGTTGGAACCAACTTTTGCCCTTTTGGATGAGATTGACTCAGGTCTTGATATTGACGCCCTTAAAGTTGTATCGAAAGGTGTGAATGCCATGCGTGGTGAAGGCTTTGGTGCTATGATCATCACACACTACCAACGTCTTTTGAACTATATCACGCCAGACGTGGTCCACGTGATGATGGAAGGTCGTGTTGTTCTTTCTGGTGGTCCAGAATTGGCTGCCCGTTTGGAACGTGAAGGATACGCAAAACTAGCTGAAGAACTTGGCTACGACTACAAGGAAGAATTGTAATTCCCTCGTATCTTTTAGGAGAAGTAAATGACTAAAGAGAATATTAAACTTTTTTCAGAAATGCACGCTGAACCAAGCTGGTTGGCTGACCTCCGTCAAAAAGCTTTTGATAAGATTGAGAGTTTGGAATTACCAGTCATTGAGCGTGTCAAATTTCATCGTTGGAATCTGGGAGATGGTACCATCACAGAAAGTGAACCTTCAGCAAATGTTCCTGACTTCACGGCTCTAGATAATCACTTGAAGTTAGTGCAAGTAGGAACGCAAACTGTTTTTAAACAAACTCCAGTTGCGTTAGCTGAACAAGGTGTTGTCTTTACAGACTTTCACTCAGCTTTAGAAGAAATTCCAGAGCTTATTGAGGAATTCTTCATGTCATCAGTTAAGTATGATGACGACAAGTTGGCAGCCTACCATACAGCTTACTTTAACAGTGGTGCTGTTCTCTACATTCCTGATAATGTTGAGATTACAGAGCCAATCGAAGGAATTTTCTACCAAGACAGTGATAGCGATGTGCCATTTAACAAGCATATTATGATTATCGCTGGTAAAAATTCTAAGATTAGTTATCTTGAACGTTTAGAGTCTCGTGACGAAGGTAGTGCCAAGGCAACTGCTAATATCACGGTCGAAGTGATTGCTCGTTCTGGTGCGCAAGTGAAATTTGCAGCTATTGACCGTTTAGGTGAAAATGTCACTGCCTATATTAGCCGTCGTGGTAAACTAGGAAACGATGCAAGCATTGACTGGGCAATCGGTGTCATGAACGAAGGAAATGTCGTTGCGGACTTTGATAGTGACTTGATTGGAAATGGTAGCCATGCTGACCTGAAAGTCGTAGCTCTTTCAAGTGGCCGTCAGGTGCAAGGGATTGACACTCGAGTGACTAACTATGGTTGCAACTCAATCGGAAATATCCTCCAACATGGGGTTATCCTTGAAAAAGCTACCTTGACCTTCAATGGTATTGGCCACATTATCAAGGGTGCTAAGGGAGCAGATGCGCAGCAAGAGAGTCGTGTTCTCATGCTTTCAGACCAAGCACGTTCAGATGCCAACCCAATTCTTTTGATTGATGAAAATGACGTAACTGCAGGTCACGCGGCTTCTATCGGTCAGGTGGATCCAGAAGATATGTACTACCTCATGAGCCGTGGCTTGGATAAGGCGACTGCTGAGCGTTTGGTTGTTCGTGGTTTCCTTGGCTCCGTAATTGTTGAGATTCCAGTCAAAGAAGTTCGTGATGAAATGATTGCAACTATCGAAGAAAAATTGTCAAAACGCTAAGGGGAAGCCTATGTTAGATGTAGAAGCGATTCGCAAGGATTTTCCAATTTTAGACCAGATTGTTAATGATGAACCTCTGGTCTATCTGGACAATGCTGCGACGACACAAAAACCACTAGCAGTTCTGGAAACAATCAACCGCTACTATGAGCAGGACAATGCAAATGTTCATCGTGGGGTTCATACCTTGGCGGAGCGGGCGACAGCTTCCTATGAGGCGGCTCGTGAAACCATTCGTAAGTTTATCAATGCAAGCTCTACAAAGGAAGTACTCTTTACCAGAGGAACGACAACCAGCCTTAACTGGGTGGCACGCTTTGCTGAGGAAATCCTGACTGAGGGAGACCAGGTCTTGATTTCTGTCATGGAACACCATTCCAATATCATTCCTTGGCAGGAAGCTTGTCGAAAGACCGGAGCTGAGCTTGTCTATGTTTATCTCAAGGACGGAGCTCTGGATATGGATGACTTGCGCGCTAAATTGACTGATAAAGTCAAGTTTGTCTCCCTAGCTCACGCCTCAAATGTTCTTGGTGTGGTCAATCCGATCAAGGAAATCACGCAATTAGCCCACCAAGTTGGAGCTATTATGGTGGTGGATGGTGCTCAGTCTACGCCACATATGAAGATTGATGTCCAGGACTTGGATGTGGACTTCTTTGCTTTTTCAGGTCACAAGATGGCTGGTCCGACTGGTATCGGTGTCCTTTACGGTAAAGAAAAGTATCTGGAACAAATGTCTCCAATTGAATTTGGCGGTGAGATGATCGATTTCGTCTATGAGCAATCTGCTAGTTGGAAGGAATTGCCTTGGAAATTTGAGGCTGGAACGCCAAATATGGCAGGGGCTATCGGACTTGCAGCAGCAGTGGATTATCTGGAAAAGATTGGTATGGATGCCATTGAAGCTCATGAACAGGAATTGATTGCATACGTCTTTCCAAAATTGCAGGCCATTGAAGGTTTGACCATTTATGGTTCGCAGGACTTGGCTCAACGTTCGGGTGTCATTGCTTTTAACCTAGGTGATCTTCATCCCCACGATCTTGCGACGGCTCTGGATTATGAAGGAGTGGCTGTTCGTGCTGGTCACCATTGCGCCCAACCCTTGCTTCAGTATTTAGAAGTCCCAGCAACAGCTCGTGCAAGTTTTTATATCTACAATACCAAGGCAGATTGTGACAAACTAGTCGATGCCCTACAAAAGACAAAGGAGTTTTTCAATGGCACTTTCTAAACTAGATAACCTTTATATGGCAGTGGTGGCAGACCATTCGAAAAATCCACATCACCAAGGAAAGTTAGAAGACGCTGAACAAATCAGTCTCAATAATCCAACCTGTGGGGATGTTATCTACCTCTCTGTCAAGTTTGACGCAGAGGACCGTTTGGAAGATATTGCTTTTCTAAATTCAGGATGCACGATTTCAACTGCCTCTGCTAGTATGATGACAGATGCTGTTTTGGGCAAGACCAAACAAGAAATTCTAGAGCTTGCGACCATTTTTTCAGAAATGGTTCAAGGTCAAAAAGATGACCGCCAAGACCAACTTGGCGATGCAGCTTTCTTATCAGGTGTTGCCAAATTCCCACAACGGATTAAGTGTGCAACTCTAGCTTGGAATGCCCTTAAGAAAACAATTGAAAATCAAGAAAAACAGTAAGACAAGTTTCTTTTGTCTTATGAATCATTAGTAATATAGAATGAAAGAAAGGATATTATGGCTGAAGAAAGAGTAGAACCAAAACCAATTGACCTTGGTGAATATAAATTTGGTTTCCATGACGATGTAGAGCCTGTCTTATCGACAGGAAAAGGATTGAACGAAGAAGTCATTCGCGAATTATCAGCTGCTAAGGGAGAACCTGAGTGGATGTTAGAATTCCGTTTGAAGTCTTATGAAACCTTCAAAAAAATGCCTATGCAAACCTGGGGAGCAGACTTGTCAGAGATTGACTTTGATGACTTGATCTACTACCAAAAACCTTCTGATAAACCAGCCCGTTCTTGGGATGAAGTTCCTGAAAAAATCAAAGAAACCTTTGAACGTATCGGTATTCCAGAAGCTGAACGTGCTTATCTAGCAGGTGCCTCTGCCCAGTACGAGTCAGAAGTGGTATACCACAACATGAAGGAAGAGTTTGAGAAGTTAGGAATTATCTTTACAGATACGGATTCTGCCCTCAAGGAATACCCAGACTTGTTTAAACAATACTTTGCGAAGTTGGTACCACCGACTGATAACAAGTTGGCAGCCCTCAACTCTGCAGTATGGTCGGGTGGAACCTTTATCTACGTGCCAAAAGGTGTCAAGGTAGATATTCCACTTCAAACCTATTTCCGTATCAACAACGAAAATACAGGTCAGTTCGAACGTACCTTGATTATTGTTGATGAAGGAGCAAGCGTCCACTACGTAGAAGGATGTACAGCACCAACTTATTCTAGCAACAGCTTGCACGCTGCCATTGTAGAAATTTTCGCTTTGGACGGAGCTTATATGCGTTATACTACTATCCAAAACTGGTCTGATAATGTCTATAACTTGGTAACAAAACGTGCCAAAGCTTTGAAAGATGCGACTGTTGAGTGGATTGATGGAAACTTAGGTGCCAAAACAACTATGAAATACCCATCTGTTTACCTAGATGGAGAAGGGGCCCGTGGTACTATGCTTTCTATCGCCTTTGCTAATGCTGGTCAACACCAAGATACTGGTGCCAAGATGATCCACAACGCACCGCATACAAGCTCGTCTATCGTTTCTAAATCCATCGCTAAAGGCGGAGGAAAGGTTGACTACCGCGGACAAGTAACCTTTAACAAGAACTCTAAGAAATCTGTTTCTCACATCGAGTGTGATACCATTATCATGGATGACTTATCAGCGTCAGATACCATTCCATTCAATGAAATTCACAACTCGCAAGTTGCTTTGGAGCACGAAGCTAAGGTTTCTAAGATTTCAGAGGAACAACTCTACTACCTCATGAGCCGTGGTTTGTCAGAATCTGAGGCAACCGAGATGATTGTCATGGGATTTGTCGAACCCTTCACAAAAGAACTTCCAATGGAATACGCAGTTGAGCTGAATCGCTTGATTAGCTATGAAATGGAAGGATCTGTCGGATAAAACCCAAAAGGAGAAGCAAATGGGATTTTTAAAGCGTTTATTTGGAACGATTGAAAAAGTGAATAAGGGAGAAGCCCCGATTGAAGAGTTGGATCAGGCATTTGTTTTTGATCTTGAAGCAGAAGCTGATGATTATTGGCGACAAATGGAACAAAACCTCTTGATAAACGCTGTAAAAGCTGCTGGCGGTCCTGAGGCAGTAGAACGTGCATTTGTTCTTGCTAATTTTAAGGAAAATCAAGAAACCTTTGAGCTCTTTTATCAGGTAAATGGTCAACTTCTTTCATGGAGAGAGATGGATGCGACAGTTGTTGATAAAATCAGCAATCAACTCCTTCCGCAAGCGGCAGAAGTAGCGCGTGCAGTAAATGAAAATTATGAAGAGGCAAATGTACCAGTAATCCAGTACGCTATGCTTCAATTTGAAACTGCAACCATGGCTTGGTTTGGTCGGAAGCTGACAACAGCTTCTCCAGAAGCACAACTGACTTTTGAAGAATTGGTATCTGGTTGGCGCGCTATTCTGGAACAAGAAGTTCCACATCGTCCTTTAGATAGTGACCGTCCGTTCCCTTACTTTGAAGTTTAAAAAATCCCAAATCCCCAAAAACTTTCAATGGGGTATACTGTTGAGCTTAATCGCTTGATGAGTAACTAATTGAAAGAATTACTGGGTAAAAATGCAAATTCTGAACAGGAATCCTTTCTGTTCAGAATTTTTTTAAAAAAGAACCTAATAAATATTCACAAAAATACTTTTATATGGTAAAATAAAACAATTACATTTAGTGGAGATGAAGTATGAATATTTTTAGAACCAAGGATGTTAGTCTGAGACAGACAGAGATGCATCGCCATTTGAAATTGTGGGATTTGATTCTTCTAGGGATTGGTGCTATGGTGGGGACGGGGATTTTCACCATTACAGGAACAGCAGCGGCTACCCTAGCTGGTCCATCACTAGTGATTTCCATTGTGATTTCTGCCCTGTGTGTTTCTCTATCAGCCCTCTTTTTTGCAGAATTTGCCTCTCGTGTTCCTGCAACTGGTGGTGCTTATAGTTACCTCTATGCGATTCTAGGAGAATTGCCAGCCTGGATTGCTGGCTGGCTGACCATCATGGAATTCATGACGGCTGTTTCAGGTGTGGCGTCTGGCTGGGCAGCTTACTTTAAGGGATTGCTTAGTAATTATGGTATCTCGATGCCGCAAGCCTTGAATGGAACCTTTAACCCTGAACAAGGAACCTATATCGATCTTCTGCCTATTTTAGTACTTACCTTGGTAACGGGATTGGTTTTATTAAATTCTAAGGCAGCTTTGAGATTTAATTCGCTTTTAGTGGTCTTGAAATTCTCAGCTCTCGCCTTATTTATCCTAGTTGGTATTTGGTACATCAAGCCTGAAAATTGGACGAATTTTGCTCCATTTGGTTTTGGTCAACTATATGGTGGAAGTACTGGGATTATGGCGGGCGCATCTTTGATGTTCTTTGGTTTTCTCGGATTTGAGTCTATTTCCATGGCAGTTGATGAAATTCAAAATCCTCAAAAAAATATTCCTCGCGGAATCGTACTTTCTCTGACAATCGTCACCATTCTCTATGCCTTGGTAACTTTAGTATTGACAGGGATTGTTCACTACAGTAAGCTCAATGTGGACGATGCAGTAGCATTTTCATTACGGAGTATTGGTATCGGCTGGGCGGCAAATTATGTTTCGCTTGTAGCCATTCTAACCCTGATAACCGTATGTATCTCCATGACTTATGCTTTATCTCGGATGATTTATAGCTTAGCACGTGATGGACTTTTACCTCAAAGTTTCAAACAATTAAGCAAGACTAGTCGCGTTCCTAAAAATGCGACCCTCTTAACAGGAGTTGCTTCAGCCATTGCTGCAGGAGTCTTTCCTCTAGCCAGTATTGCAGCCTTCTTAAATATCTGTACGCTAGCTTATCTCATTTTGCTAGCCTATGGAATAATAAAACTCAGAAAGGATAAGGGGATGCCAAAAGAGGGAGAGTTTAAAACTCCCTTGGTGCCACTTTTGCCAATTCTTTCCATTCTTATCTGTGTTTCCTTTATGCTTCAATATAGTCTAGATACCTGGATTGCCTTTGGTATTGCTCTTCTAGTTGGTCTAGTCATTTACTTTACTTACGGGTTCCGCCATTCAACCCTCGCAGAAGAAGAATAAAAGCTGGGAATTCCCAGCTTTTTTAATCTTTCACATAAGTAAATCCTTCACCCAGAATTTCATGAGCCTCAGTGATAGTGATAAAGGCTTGAGGGTCGATTTTGTGAATCATATCTTTCATTTTAACGATTTCGTTCCGACCTACGATACAGTAGATGATTTTTAAATCCTTTTTGCTGTAGTAGCCTTGACCAGATATAAAGGTAACGCCACGTCCGAGTTCATCGTTAATCTCTTTGGCCAATTGATCAGGATATTGGGTAATAATCATAAATCCTTTACCAGCATAACCCCCTTCACCGATCAAGTCAATAACACGAGCGATGATAAAGTCAAATAAGAGGGTATAGGTAACTAGACGAAGGTCCTGGAAGATAATCAAAATCAACATTAGGATAAAAAAGTCAATCCCAAAGAGCAATTTACCAATCGAAATATTGGTGTATTTGTTGAGGATACGGGCAACGATATCAGAGCCACCAGTGGTTCCACCAGCATTAAAGATAATTCCTAAACCAACCCCTAGTAAGACTCCTGAGACTAAAGCGACAATGATGAGATCTCCTTGCAAGTCGATATGCAAAGGAATGCGCTCAAAGATTGCTAGCCAAATGGAAAGTGAAATAGATCCTAGAAGGCTGGAGTAGAGGGTCTTAGGTCCAAATATCTTCCAAGCCAGGATAAATAAAGGGATATTAATCAAGAGGTTCATCAATGAGACAGGAATCTTAAAAAGATAGTAGGTAATCAAGGTAATACCTGTCGCCCCTCCCTCAAATAAATGATAAGGAACAACAAAGTAAGTAAGACCGAAGGCATAGATAGCAGCTCCAAAAATAATAGTGATAATCGGTTGAAGTTTTCGAATCATGGCTGTTCCTCACTTTTCTATAGATAGATTATACCAAAAATTCAGTTCTTTTCATCGGATCACTTATGATTTTTTATCATTTTTTTGATATAATAAAGGAGAAAATCCCAATCCTATCGAGAAGAATAGAAAGATTGAATTATGACACAAGTAAAAATTGTAACGGACTCTTCTGTTACTATCGAACCAGAAGTAGTTAAAGAATTAAATATCACTGTTGTCCCTCTATCAGTTATGATTGATAGTGTGCTTTATTCGGATGCAGATTTTAAAGAGGGAGAATTCCTTCATCTTATGCAACAAAGTAAGAATCTGCCTAAAACAAGTCAGCCACCTGTAGGAGTGTTTGCTGAGGTCTTTGAAGAACTAGGTAAAGATGGCAGTCAAATTATCGCCATTCACATGTCCCATGCCTTGTCTGGAACTGTGGAAGCTGCTCGCCAAGGGGCCAGCCTCTCAACTGCTGATGTAACGGTTCTTGATAGTTCCTTTACAGATCAAGCAATGAAGTTCCAAGTTGTTGAAGCTGCAAAACTTGCTAAAGAAGGTAAAGATTTAGAAACGATCTTGGCTCATGTAGAGGACGTCAAAAATCATACAGAACTCTATATCGGTGTTTCGACGCTAGAAAACTTAGTTAAGGGTGGTCGTATTGGACGTGTGACAGGATTACTAAGCTCACTCTTGAATATTCGTGTAATAATGCAGATGAAGAACCACGAACTCCAACCAATCGTCAAAGGACGTGGAGCGAAAACGTTCAAAAAGTGGCTTGAGGAATTAACCAATACTCTTTCCCAAAAATCAGTTGCAGAAATTGGAATTTCTTATGCTGGAACGAACGAATGGGCGAATGAGATGAAGGCATTATTGCAACCTTATGTTGAGAAGCCAATCTCTGTATTGGAAACTGGCTCTATTATTCAAACTCATACTGGAGAGAATGCTTGGGCGATTCTAATTCGCTACAATTCCTAAAAAAATAGAGAAAAAATAGTCAAAATAGTGTTTTTGACTTGACCTATAGCCGATTTTAGGATATGATTATATTTGTTAATTAGAAATTATTTGGAGGATTTGTTAACATGGCAAACAAACAAGATTTGATCGCTAAAGTAGCAGAAGCTACAGAATTGACTAAGAAAGATTCAGCAGCAGCAGTTGACGCTGTATTTGCAGCAGTAACTGAATACCTTGCAGCTGGTGAAAAAGTTCAATTGATCGGTTTCGGTAACTTTGAAGTTCGTGAGCGTGCAGCACGTAAAGGTCGCAACCCACAAACTGGTAAAGAAATCAAAATCGCAGCTTCTAAAGTTCCAGCATTCAAAGCTGGTAAAGCTCTTAAAGACGCTGTTAAATAATGAATTTTCAAAAAGCCTATTGTATCAAGCTTCATTGCTTGGTCGATAGGCTTTTTTGTTGCTTTGGGGTATTTTTGGGGCAAAAAGAAAAAAGAAAAAGGTTCCCATGTTTGAGAACCTTCTTTTCATTAGTTTTTAGAAGCTGCTTGGAATTCAGGGTTTTTCCATGCTTCATCAATGATAGCTTGCAATTCTTTAGCAGATGCTTGCATTTTTTGAGTTTCAGCATCGTTCAATGGGATGTTTACTGGACGAACGATACCGTGTGCACCAACAACAGCTGGTTGACCGATAAAGACGTTTTTAACACCGTATTGACCTTCTTGGAAGACTGAAAGTGGAAGTACTGCATTTTCGTCATCAAGGATTGCTTTTGTGATACGAGCAAGTGCTACAGCGATACCGTAGTATGTAGCTCCTTTTTTGTTAATGATTGTGTAGGCAGCGTCACGAACACCTTCGAACAATTCAATCAATTCAGCTTCTTGAACGTTTTGAGTGTCTTTAAGGAATTCTTCTAGGTTTACACCAGCGATGTTAGCGTGTGACCAAACCGCAAATTCAGAATCTCCGTGTTCACCCATGATGTAGGCGTGAACTGAACGAGCATCAACATCCAATTTTTCAGCAAGTGCTTGACGGAAACGTGCTGAGTCAAGTGAAGTACCTGAACCGATAACACGTTCTTTAGGGAATCCAGAGAATTTCCAAGTTGAGTAAGTCAAAACGTCAACTGGGTTAGCTGCAACAAGGAAGATACCATCGAACCCTGATTCAACAACTTGTGTTACGATTGATTTGTTGATAGCCAAGTTTTTTCCTACAAGGTCAAGGCGAGTTTCACCTGGTTTTTGAGGAGCACCTGCAGTGATAACAACAAGGTCAGCGTCTGCACAGTCAGAGTATTGAGCAGCGTAGATTTTTTTAGGTGAAGTGAAGGCAAGGGCGTGGCTAAGGTCAAGCGCATCACCAACAGCTTTTTCGTGTAATTGTGGAATTTCGATAATTCCAAGCTCTTGTGCAATTCCTTGGTTAACAAGTGCGAAAGCATAAGATGAACCTACGGCACCGTCACCAACAAGGATCACTTTTTTGTGTTGTTTAGTTGAAGTCATTATCTAAACATCTCCTTCATTTTTTTTAGGGGAATCCCCAGACACTTTCATTCTATCACTTTTAAAAAGCTTTGTCACGAATATTCTATTCGGTTATCAATGTAAACGTTTTAGCGATTTTCAAAGGCTGAAATGAAGGACAAATTATGGTATAATATATCTAATTACTAATAGTGAAATGAGGCATTTATGAATGCAGGATAGAAATTTAGTGAATGTCAATCTGACAAAGGAGATGAAGACTAGCTTTATCGATTACGCCATGAGTGTTATCGTAGCGCGGGCTCTTCCTGATGTTCGAGATGGTTTAAAACCTGTTCACCGCCGTATTCTTTACGGAATGAATGAACTAGGTGTTACTCCAGACAAACCTCATAAAAAATCAGCCCGTATCACAGGGGATGTCATGGGTAAATACCACCCTCACGGAGACTCGTCTATTTATGAGGCTATGGTTCGTATGGCCCAGTGGTGGAGCTACCGTTACATGCTCGTTGATGGGCATGGAAACTTTGGTTCCATGGATGGGGACGGTGCTGCCGCGCAGCGTTACACTGAGGCACGTATGAGCAAGATTGCTCTAGAAATGCTTCGTGATATCAATAAAAACACGGTTGATTTCGTAGACAACTACGATGCCAATGAGCGTGAACCCTTGGTCTTGCCAGCTCGTTTTCCAAACCTTTTGGTCAATGGAGCAACGGGTATCGCCGTTGGGATGGCAACCAATATTCCCCCTCACAACTTGGGTGAAACCATTGATGCAGTGAAGTTGGTTATGGACAATCCTGAAGTGACGACTAAGGACTTGATGGAAGTCTTGCCTGGTCCAGATTTTCCAACTGGTGCTCTTGTCATGGGGAAATCAGGGATCCACAAAGCTTATGAGACCGGTAAAGGTTCCATTGTCCTTCGTTCTCGTACAGAGATTGAAACCACTAAGACGGGTCGTGAGCGTATTGTTGTAACGGAATTCCCTTATATGGTTAATAAAACCAAGGTACATGAGCATATTGTTCGCTTGGTTCAGGAAAAACGAATTGAGGGCATTACAGCCGTACGTGATGAGTCCAACCGCGAAGGCGTTCGCTTTGTAATCGAGGTTAAACGCGACGCGTCTGCCAACGTTATCCTTAACAACCTCTTCAAGATGACCCAGATGCAAACCAACTTTGGTTTCAACATGTTGGCGATTCAAAATGGTGTGCCAAAAATTTTGTCCCTTCGTCAAATTTTGGATGCTTATATCGAGCACCAAAAAGAAGTGGTTGTTCGCCGTACTCGTTTTGACAAGGAAAAAGCAGAAGCGCGTGCGCACATCTTAGAAGGTCTTTTAATCGCTCTGGATCACATTGATGAAGTGATTCGTATTATCCGTGCTAGTGAAACGGATGCGGAAGCGCAAGCTGAGTTGATGAGCAAGTTTAAGCTTTCAGAGCGTCAAAGTCAAGCTATCCTTGATATGCGTCTTCGTCGTTTGACAGGATTGGAACGTGATAAGATTCAGTCTGAATATGATGAATTGATTGCCTTGATTGAAGATTTGGCTGATATTCTTGCCAAGCCTGAGCGCGTGGCGCAAATCATCAAAGAGGAGCTGGACGAAGTCAAACGCAAGTTTGGTGACAAGCGTCGTACGGAGTTGATGATCGGAGAAGTCTTAACTCTTGAAGATGAAGATTTGATTGAAGAAACGGATGTCTTGATTACCCTATCTAACAAGGGCTATATCAAACGTTTGGACCAAGGTGAGTTTACTGCTCAAAAACGTGGTGGCCGTGGAGTTCAAGGTACGGGAGTTAAGGATGATGACTTTGTGCGTGAGTTGGTTTCAACCAGCACCCATGATCATCTGCTCTTCTTTACCAATAAAGGACGCGTATATCGACTAAAAGGTTATGAAATACCTGAATACGGTCGTACTGCTAAGGGCTTACCAGTTGTCAATCTATTGAAGTTAGACGAAGGTGAGAGTATTCAGACCATCATCAACGTTGAGTCTGAACGTAGTGATGACGCCTATCTCTTCTTCACAACCCGTCACGGTATTGTGAAGAGAACCAGTGTTAAAGAGTTCGCTAATATTCGTCAAAATGGACTTAAAGCTTTGAATCTTAAGGATGAAGACGAATTGATTAATGTCTTGCTGACAGAAGAAGATACGGATATTATCATTGGTACCAAGTTTGGTTATGCTGTTCGCTTTAATCAATCAGCTGTTCGTGGCATGAGCCGTATCGCGACTGGTGTTCGAGGAGTCAATCTTCGTGAGGGTGACACAGTAGTTGGCGCTAGCGTGATTACAAACCAAGACGAGGTTCTTATCATCACTGAAAAAGGATATGGTAAACGTACACTTGCTACTGAATATCCTACTAAAGGCCGTGGTGGTAAAGGGATGAAGACAGCCAATGTTGCTGAGAAGAATGGTCCTCTGGCTGGTCTCCTTACTGTTAAAGGCGATGAAGACCTGATGATTATCACAGATACAGGTGTCATGATCCGTACAAATGTTGCCAATATTTCACAAACTGGACGCTCAACTATGGGAGTTAAGGTGATGCGTCTAGATCAGGATGCTAAGATTGTGACCTTTACTACGGTTGCTGCGGCAGAAAAAGAAGAAGTTGGGACTGAAATTGAAACAGAAGGTGAAGCATAATGTCTCATAAAAAAACGAAAAATAAAAAGAGTAAGAAAAATAAGCGCAGAAATCTATTTATCAATATTTTAGCGGGTTTCTTAATTCTTCTTTCCTTAGCCTTGATTTTTAATTCAAAGATTCGCGATATCTTTTTGGTATGGAATACCAATAAATACCAAGTCAATCAAGTCACTAAGGAAAATATAGATGAAAACCTAAAATCCGAGGGAAATTTTGATTTTGACTCTGTTAAGTCTATTTCATCTGAAGCTGTATTGGCTTCACAATGGGATGCTCAGAAACTTCCTGTTATTGGAGGTATTGCTATTCCTGAAGTAGAGATTAACCTTCCTATTTTCAAAGGTTTGGACAATGTAAACTTGTTCTACGGAGCAGGGACCATGAAACCTGATCAAAAAATGGGAGAAGGGAACTATTCTCTAGCCAGTCACCATATCTTTACTGCTGAAAATGCCAGTCAAATGCTCTTCTCACCTTTGGTCAATGCCAAAGCAGGTATGAAAATTTACCTGACGGATAAGGATAAAGTTTATACTTATGAGATTACAGAAGTTAAACGTGTTACACCAGACCGTGTAGATGAAATCGAAGATCGTGATGGCGTAAAGGAGATTACTTTGGTTACCTGTGTTGATTATAATGCGACCGAGCGTATAATCGTCAAAGGAATCTTTAAAGAATCAAAAGCTTATTCTGAGACTTCTGAGGATATTTTGAAGGCCTTTAATCAACCGTATAGACAACGTTATTAAGAATGAATGAACCAGTGAAGTGCTATTTTACTGGTTTTTATGTTAACAAAATAGGATCAAAATAGTTCTTATGAAAAAGGACAGGAAGGCTTAGGATAAAGATTTTTAAGATAAATATTTTAGAATTTTACAGAAAACGCTTTCTAGGAAACAAGAATTATGTTATAATTATCACAAATAAAAGTTTAGGAGTTTTTTATGGTCTCTTCAGAATTTATTTCAAAGATTGAATTTGCTTGTAAGAAGAAAGAAAGTCTTTATAGCCAAAGCAAGTTTAAGTATGCGATTCGTTCCATGTTTGCAGGTGCTTTTCTGACATTTAGTACGGCTGCGGGTGCAGTTGGGGCTGACTTGATTAATAAGATCGCTCCAGGTAGTGGACGTTTTCTCTTCCCATTTGTTTTTGCTTGGGGATTGGCCTACAGTGTTTTCTTAAATGCTGAGCTGGTAACTTCAAATATGATGTTCTTGACAGCTGGTAGTTTCTTGAAAAAAATCTCTTGGAGAAAAACAGCTGAAATTTTACTTTACTGTACTTTGTTCAACCTTATCGGTGCTTTGATAGCAGGTTGGGGCTTTGCCCACTCAGCAGCCTATGCAAATCTAACACATGATAGCTTCATTTCAGGGGTTGTAGAGATGAAGTTAGGTCGTTCCAATGAGTTAGTCCTACTTGAAGGTATTTTAGCCAATATCTTTGTGAACATTGCTATTCTTTCATTTGTTTTGGTGAAAGACGGTGGGGCTAAACTTTGGCTTGTTTTGTCAGCAATTTACATGTTTGTATTCTTAACAAACGAACACATTGCTGCGAACTTTGCTTCTTTTGCGATTGTTAAGTTCAGTGTTGCAGCAGATTCAATTGCTAATTTTGACATACCTAATATTCTTCGTCACTGGGGTGTAACCTTTGTCGGAAACTTTATCGGAGGAGGTCTCTTGATGGGCTTGCCTTACGCCTTCCTCAATAAAAACGAAGATACTTATGTCGATTAAAGAAATGAGCACGAGTGAATCGTGCTTTTTTGTTTGATGTGTATGACTAGTCATAGTTGTTCCTTATATCAAAATATAGAAAAACGGTATTGGAAAAGGCTAACCCAAGATGATACAATATACCTAATGAAGCTATTTGGAGGCCGTCTTATGACTCGTGATTTTAAATTTGAAACCCTACAATTGCATGCTGGGCAAGTAGTTGATCCAGCGACCAAGTCTCGTGCAGTACCGATTTATCAAACAACATCCTTCGTTTTTGATGACACGCAGGAAGGTGCAGATCTGTTTGCCTTGAGAAAACCAGGCAATATCTATACTCGTATCACAAACCCTACAACAGCAGCTTTTGAGGAAAGAATCGCTGCTCTTGAAGGTGGTGTTGGAGCACTAGCGACAGCATCAGGGATGGCTGCTGTAACCTACACTATTTTGGCGCTTGCTCACGCAGGTGACCATGTGGTGGCTGCGTCAACTATTTACGGTGGGACCTTCAACCTCTTGAAGGAAACCCTTCCTCGTTATGGGATCACAACAACCTTTGTCGATGTGGATAATTTGGAAGAAGTGGAAGCAGCTATCAATGACAATACCAAGCTTGTCTTGATTGAAACCTTGGGGAATCCCTTAATTAACATTCCTGACTTGGAGAAATTGGCTGAGATTGCGCATAAACACCAGATTCCTCTCGTTTCTGACAACACTTTTGCCACACCTTATTTGATTAACGTCTTTTCTCACGGTGTAGATATTGCCATTCACTCTGCAACTAAGTTTATCGGTGGGCATGGTACGACTATTGGAGGAGTGATTGTCGATAGCGGTCGTTTTGACTGGGAGGCTTCAGGGAAGTTCCCTCAATTTGTTGAGGAAGACCCAAGTTATCACAACTTGAGCTATACTCGTGATGTGGGTGCAGCAGCCTTTATTATCGCTGTTCGTGTTCAATTGCTCCGTGATACAGGTGCTGCCTTGTCGCCATTTAATGCCTTTCTCTTGCTCCAAGGGCTTGAAACTCTCTCTCTTCGTGTTGAACGTCATGTGCAAAATGCAGAGAAAATTGTTGATTTCCTTGTCAACCATCCTAAGGTAGAGAAGGTAAATTATCCAAAACTAGCTGACAGTCCTTATCATGCCCTGGCTGAGAAATATTTGCCAAAAGGTGTTGGTTCAATCTTTACCTTCCATGTTAAAGGCGGAGAGGCAGAAGCTCGCAAGGTAATTGATAATTTGGAAATCTTCTCTGACCTTGCAAACGTGGCAGATGCCAAATCTCTTGTTGTCCATCCTGCGACAACCACTCACGGTCAGTTGTCAGAAAAAGATCTAGAAGCAGCAGGTGTAACACCAAACCAAATCCGCTTGTCTATCGGTCTTGAAAATGTAGAGGATTTGATTGAAGATTTGCGCTTGGCCTTGGAAAAAATTTAAAGTAACAGATATAAACAGTGGGTTTCGACTCGCTGTTTTTGATTTTCCCTAAGGCATGATATAATGGTTACAGAAGTCTAGAAAGAGGAAAGTTATGAACGAAATCAAATGTCCCAACTGTGGGGAAGTCTTTACAGTAAATGAGAGCCAGTATGCCGAACTTTTATCCCAAGTGAGAACTGTTGAGTTTGATAAGGAATTGCACGATCGCATGAAGCAGGAGCTGGCCTTGGCTGAGCAAAAGGCCATGAATGAGCAACAGTCTAAACTGGCTCAGAAGGACCAAGAAATTGCGCAATTGCAGAGTCAAATCCAAAACTTTGATACAGAGAAAGAGTTAGCTAAGAAAGAAGTTGAGCAGACAAGTCACCAGGCCTTATTAGCAAAGGACAAGGAAGTACAGGCCTTGGAAAACCAATTGGCTACCTTGCGTTTGGAGCATGAAAATCAACTGCAAAAGACTCTCTCTGATTTAGAAAGAGAGCGTGATCAGGTTAAAAACCAGCTCCTCTTGCAGGAAAAGGAAAATGAGTTATCTTTGGCTTCTGTTAAGCAAAATTACGAAGCTCAGCTCAAGGCAGCCAGTGAACAGGTCGAGTTTTACAAGAATTTTAAAGCTCAACAATCCACAAAAGCTATCGGTGAAAGCCTGGAACAGTATGCAGAGAGTGAGTTTAACAAGGTTCGTAGTTTTGCCTTTCCAAATGCCTACTTTGAGAAGGATAACCAGCTCTCTGCGCGTGGATCTAAGGGGGACTTTATCTTCCGTGATTTTGATGAAAATGGTCTAGAATTCATTTCCATCATGTTTGAAATGAAAAATGAAGCGGATGGAACAGAGAAGAAGCATAAGAACTCGGATTTTTACAAAGAATTAGACAAGGACCGTCGGGAAAAGAACTGTGAGTATGCTGTTTTGGTGACTATGTTAGAAGCAGATAACGACTACTTTAACACAGGGATTGTTGATGTCAGCCACGAGTATGAAAAGATGTATGTGGTCCGTCCTCAATTCTTTATTCAGTTGATTGGGCTCTTGCGTAATGCAGCGCTTAATTCACTTAAATACAAGCAAGAGTTGGCCTTGGTTCGAGAGCAAAATATCGATATTACACATTTTGAGGAAGATTTGGATGCCTTTAAACTAGCCTTTGCCAAGAACTACAATTCAGCTTCAACTAACTTTGGTAAAGCTATTGATGAAATTGACAAGGCCATCAAACGGATGGAAGAGGTTAAGAAATTCCTAACCACATCCGAAAACCAACTCCGCATCGCTAATAACAAATTGGAAGATGTTTCGGTTAAAAAATTGACCCGAAAAAACCCAACTATGAAAGCCAAGTTTGATGCGCTGAAGGGGGAGTGAGGAAATAAGTTATGAAAAATGATATCAATTATGAAAATTTGATAGATGATGTAACAGAGGCTATAAAAAAGTTTAACTTAGTAATTTTTATTGGAGCAGGAGTTTCAATTGCTCAAGGTTATCCTAATTGGAACAATTATATTGAACATCTTATTAAGTATTGGCAAGGACAAGTTTTATCGGTAAGTGGTGAAAAAAGTCTTGGGAGAGAACATCATATAGTTTTTGATTTAATTAGCAAATCTAGTATTAGTAATAAACGTAAAGTGGATCTTGTAAACTATGAATTAAAAAAAGTTTTTGGTGAAGACTTTGAAAAGCGACGACTGGATTTTGAAAAAGGATATTTTAAAAATCTGCTACCATATTCAATAGTTAATAAAACAGTAGAATCTTTAGCGAGTTTAAATGCAATATTTATTACTTCTAACTACGACTATGAAATTGAAAATCATATTAAACGTTTAAATAATTCTGTAGTTACTATCAATGATCTTAATGAGTTTGTTAAGAACAAAGATGGAAAGTTACAATTTGGTGATGTTTTACATATCCATGGGACACCGGATTGTGATGTAAATTATTTTGTCAGTTCATCAGCAGATTATTCAAAAACCTATTTAAAAAATAGGGAAAATTTTGAAAATTTAGTAACTTGGTTTAAAAAGACAAAGCCTACAGTTTTATTTATAGGAGCAGGTCTTGAAGAAGATGAAATTTTATCTTTACTTTGTGAAGATAGTAAAAATTATGCATTGATGAAGTCAGAGAATACAGGTAATCAGAGGGCTGATGAACATTTTAGAGATGTTATTGAGGGATTTTTTAGTTCAGAAAATCATACTCAGATTATATGGTACGGCAAAAACTATGAGGATTTACCAATTTTTGTGGAAAAATTGGTTTCTAACATAAATGATAAATTAGGAATACATGCATATAGAAAAGATTGGAATAATCTTTTAAATCCCTCGTTAAAACAAGAAGATTACAATAAATCATTAAATAATATTAGCAGTAATTTTAAGTATTTAAGTTCTCTTTTAAATAAGGTTATTGAAAATAATAATGACGATTTAAATCGACTGATGTTAAATGCTCTGCTTCAGGGTGAAACCCTAACAGTAATTAAACATAGTTTTATCCCTGTGTTTTGGACATTTATTGCTAAAAATATTGAAAAGTTAAGTGATAATGACTGGGAAGTAATTTACAAAATAATTTCTGAAGGTTATCAAAATTATTTTATTGATGATGTATTCTTTGTCTATAATTATGCGATAGATAATAAAATTTCTAGTTTTACAAATAATAATAAGCTTAATGAACTGAGAGAAATTATATCCAAAGATGGATATATCGTTAATTCTAACTTTAATAAAGATAAAACTCTTTTGGGTTACTGGCTAGTAAGTACTTTTGAACAGCAAAATCGTGATTTATATATAGAGGAAGATAGTGAAGTAGAAGTTAACTTAAATTATGAATGTGTTAACAAATTAATGTCCATACTAAATAATCCAGAATTTTTAAGTTATAATTACTACTCTATAGAGTATCAATTAAAAGAGTATGATGTTGTTAAATTTCTTTATGATCTTCTAAAGTCCAAAAAATTATTTATTGAAGAGGAAGAGTTTTTAGAAAGTGATTCTGAAGACTTAATAAGTACTATATTAATTCAAAAATTGCTTGTTCAATTGGATAATGAAATTAAATTGGATTTAGAATTTATCAAGAAGTTAATTGATAAAATTGATTTTTCTAATATTCATTTTGGAGAGGAATTAAACACTTTTATCAAAGAACACAGAAGTATTATTAGAGAAAAACATATTGAAATACCAAAAAAGCCTTATAGAAATTGGATATCTTCACTAAAAGGAGGTTTTGTTTCACAATTTTCATATTTAACTCAAGAAAATCTTGTAGAGTACGATGAATCTAGAGTATTAGAGATATTAGTCAACGCCGAAAAGGAACAAAGAGGTTCTTCATTTTTGGAAGAAAAGACGATAAATGAAACGGAAAATTTCTTGATTACTGTTTTAAAAGAATCAAATGAAATATCTAAAAAGGTTTCTGATTTATTGAAAAATCATATAGATGACTTATATCCAAAATATAAGAGATTATATGTAAAAATCATCAGTTCTCCTGAAATAGAAGAAAATTTAAGAAATATTGTTAGAGAAAAATATTTAAAAAGATTTAACAAAGAAAGTTTTGATTCTAACGATCGGAAATTTTTTGAATATCATATAAAACAACAAAATACGGATATAGATATTTTTGAAAAATTACTTAGTATCGATGCAAATAAACTTTCATCTTCAAGAGATGATAATAATCAATTAGATATGTTTCATTATGTAAATAGTGAACTGGGAATATATTTGCAATGTTTGATATCATTGTTTAACCAGCATCCAGGATATACACCTCAAATTATTCAGAAAATAGATTCTGTAGATGATTTTGCGTATAAAGAGCTTGCTCAAGGGATTTTATTATACGTATATGATTGGAGAGTAATTAATATAACCTATCATACATTTTTAGGATTCAGTTATTCCCACTCGTTAATTGATACAGAAGTTGTAAAGATATTTAAGGATGTTGTTAAAAATATTTTAAAAGAAAAAATCAAAGACAATCAAATTCTTGATAGGGTTTATTTAGTCGCTTTAGATAGTGTAGATCCAACTATTGATTCATTTTCTTTATTAAAGAATAACTATAGTCAAATGATCAACATCATTTTTACAGAAGACTATGAATTTAGATATTCTAAAGAATGGTTGCGAGCATTATTCAAATCTGACTCAAGTGCGAACTATCTGGTGACAATTTTTTATTTATTATATAATGAAAATCTTAAAGAAAATAGATTTGCTTTATTTATAGAGGAATTAAGTGATTATGTAACAACTTATAATCAGAAATTATCTTTACGAGGAATGAATTATAAATTAAATCATGAAGAACTTAACAATTTTGATTTGTTGAAAAAAATGTTTCTGAAATTAATGGAGACTGATAAAATAGAGAATGATATTTTCTATCTAGATGGCATCAAAAGTATACTCCCATTATTATCTTTAGATGAAAGACGAAATGTATTACAACATATTCAAAAACAGAACAATTGTCCTCCTCCAGAGATTGAGGAATTACAAAGAATTATAGTTAATTAAAATTTGTAAAAAAGAGAATAAAAGGTAGACGACGCCTCAGTAAAAATTGACCCGAAAAAATCCAACTATGAAAGCGAAGTTCGAAGCGCTGAAGGGAGAGTGAGAAAGCAACACATGAACGGTATTATCAACTTAAAAAAAGAAGCGGGGATGACCTCGCATGACGCAGTTTTTAAGCTGCGTAAGATTTTGGGAACCAAGAAGATTGGTCATGGTGGAACCTTGGATCCAGATGTGGTGGGTGTTTTGCCCATTGCGGTTGGCAAGGCGACCCGCATGGTCGAATTTATGCAGGATGAGGGCAAGGTCTATGAGGGGGAAATCACTCTTGGTTATTCAACGACGACTGAGGATGCCAGCGGAGAAGTGGTCGCAGAGACACCCGTTTTGTCTCCCTTGGATGAAAAGCTTGTCGATGAAGCAATCGCTAGTCTGACTGGGCCTATTACTCAGATTCCACCTATGTATTCGGCTGTCAAGGTTAATGGTCGCAAGCTCTATGAGTATGCGCGTGCAGGTCAGGAAGTGGAGCGTCCAGAACGTCAGGTGACCATTTATCAATTTGAGCGGACGAGTCCGATTTCTTATGAGGATCACCTCGTTCGATTCACTTTTCGTGTGAAATGTAGTAAGGGGACTTATATCCGTACCTTGTCTGTTGACTTGGGAGAGAAGCTGGGTTATGCGGCCCATATGTCGCATCTGACACGGACTAGTGCTGCAGGTTTACAGTTAGAAGATGCCTTGACTTTGAATGAAATTGCTGCAAAAGTGGAGGCTGGTCAACTGGACTTTCTCCATCCTCTAGAGATTGGTACGGGGGATCTTGTTAAAGTTTTCCTAAGTCCAGAAGAGGCTACAGAAGTGCGATTTGGTCGTTTTATTGAGTTAGACCAAACAGACCAAGAATTGGCTGCCTTTGAGGGGGATAAATTGCTAGCCATTTTAGAAAAAAGAGGCAATCTCTACAAACCAAGGAAGGTTTTCGGCTAGTCTAACTGGAGTGAAAGTATTAGAATTGTTATCCATAATCTATCCAAAATCAGACTATAAATTTTGTAAAAAATGTGATAAAATAGACGTCGGATAAAAAAACGGAGGATAGCATGCAAAATAGACCAATCATTATCGGAGTGACAGGTGGTTCTGGTGGAGGAAAAACTAGTGTTTCAAGAGCCATTTTATCGCATTTCCCTGATGAAAAGATTTCCATGATTGAGCATGATTCTTACTACAAGGATCAGTCTCATTTGACTTTTGAAGAACGTGTCAAAACCAACTACGACCACCCTTTTGCCTTTGATACAGACTTAATGATCGAGCAGATTAAGGAATTGTTGGCAGGGCGCCCAGTGGACATTCCAACTTATGACTATACAGCGCATACACGGAGTAGCAAGACCTATCGTCAGGAGCCTCAGGATGTCTTTATCGTTGAGGGGATTTTGGTCTTGGAGGACAAGCGTCTGCGCGATTTGATGGATATCAAGATTTTTGTGGATACAGATGATGATGTGCGTATTATTCGCCGTATCAAGCGTGATATGGAGGAGCGTGGCCGAAGCCTTGATAGCGTTATTGACCAATATCTGGGTGTGGTCAAACCCATGTACCATCAGTTTATCGAGCCGACCAAACGATATGCTGATATCGTCATTCCTGAAGGTGTCAGCAATACAGTTGCTATCGACCTTTTGACGACCAAGATTGCAAAGATTTTGGAAGAAGCACGAAACAGCAAATAATCAGATGAGGAGGCCTAGCCTCCTTTTCTATTTTTCCTTTGGTTTCAGTATGCAAAAGGAGATTTTTAATCATCTTTTTGGTATAATAATACCCATGGAAAAGCAAGAAAATGAATAGTAGGTGGAGATGGAAAAGTATTTATCAGTAACAACTTTGACCAAGTATCTGAAAATGAAATTCGATAAAGACCCTTACTTGGAACGGGTCTATTTAACTGGTCAAGTTTCCAACTTTCGTAAACGACCTACTCACCAATATTTCTCCCTAAAGGATGACTATGCAGTTATTCAAGCGACCATCTGGTCAGGGATCTATCAGAAATTAGGTTTCGACCTGGAAGAAGGAATGAAGATCAATGTAATTGGGCGTGTGCAGGTCTATGAACCAAGCGGTAGCTACTCTATCATCATTGAAAAAGCTGAGCCTGATGGGGTTGGGGCGCTTGCGATTCAGTTTGAACAACTCAAGAAAAAACTAACGGAAGAAGGTCTATTTCAAGAGAGATTCAAGCAACCTCTTCCCCAGTTTGCTAAGCGAATCGGTGTGGTAACCAGTCGCAGTGGAGCTGTTATTCGAGATATCATCACGACCGTCAGCAGACGTTTTCCTGGTGTTGATATCCTTCTCTATCCGACCAAGGTACAAGGTGATGGAGCAGCGGAGGAAATTGCTCGAAATATTGCGCGTGCCAATCAACGTGAGGACCTAGATGTTCTCATCATTGGTCGTGGTGGGGGTTCCATTGAGGATCTCTGGGCTTTTAACGAAGAGATCGTGGTACGGGCTATTTTTGAATCCCGTTTGCCAGTTATTTCTAGTGTTGGGCATGAAACAGATGTGACCTTGGCGGATTTTGTGGCAGATCGCCGTGCTGCAACGCCAACAGCTGCAGCTGAACTGGCTACGCCTGTGACTAAGTTGGATGTGTTAACCCATTTGCAAAATCAGGAAAAGCGGATGGCAACAGCAGTTCAGAATGTCCTGTCAAGAAAAAAAGAAGCTCTGAAAAAATGCAGTCAGTCAGTCATCTTTAGACAGCCAGAGCGTTTGTATGATGGTTATTTACAACGGTTAGATCAACTGCAACTGCGATTAAAACAAAGTTTGCGAACACGGATTTCTGATAATAAACAGCTAGTCCAAGCAAGAACGCATCAACTAGTCCAATTATCACCTGTTACCAAAATCCAGCGTTATCAAGACCGTCTAGGTCAGTTGGACAAGCTCCTACGCAGCCAAATGGCGCTAGTTTATGATGCCAAGGTTGCTGAAGTCAAGAGACTTTCAGAAGCTCTACTGATGTTGGATACCAGTCGAATAGTGGCGCGTGGTTATGCTATTGTCAAAAAAGAAGAGTCAGTAGTCGATTCTGTTGAGATGTTGAATAAAAAAGACCAAGTGACGTTTTTGATGCGAGATGGTCAAGTAGAATTAGAGGTTAAAGATGTCAAAACAAAAGAAATTTGAGGAAAATCTAGCAGAACTAGAGACCATTGTCCAAAGTTTGGAAAATGGTGAAATTGCTTTGGAAGATGCGATTGCGGCCTTTCAAAAGGGCATGGTCTTGTCAAAAGAGCTCCAAGCGACGCTGGACAAGGCTGAAAAGACCTTGGTTAAGGTCATGCAAGAAGACGGGACAGAAAGTGATTTTGAATGAAGAAGCAAGAAAAATTAGCTCTTGTCGAGTCTGCCTTGGAAGATTTTTATGGAGACCAGCAGTTTGCCTCTAGTTTACGAGAGTCCGTTCTCTATTCCATTCATGCTGGTGGCAAGCGTATTCGACCTTTTCTCTTGTTAGAAGTTTTGGAAGCCTTGCAAGTAGTTATCCAACCAGCTCATGCCCAGGTAGCCGCGGCTTTGGAAATGATTCATACAGGGAGCTTGATTCACGATGATCTTCCAGCTATGGATGACGACGATTACCGTCGAGGGCGTTTGACTAATCATAAGAAATTTGGCGAAGCGATAGCAATATTGGCAGGAGATGCTTTGTTCCTAGATCCCTATGCCTTAATAGCGCAGGCGGATTTGCCAAGTCAGATCAAGGTGGACTTGATTGCCAACCTATCCCTTGCTTCAGGAAGTCTGGGAATGGTTGCAGGGCAGGTTTTAGATATGGAAGGCGAACACCAGCATTTGTCCTTGGAAGAACTCCAGACCATTCATGCCAATAAAACTGGAAAATTGCTAGCTTATCCCTTTCAAGCAGCTGCTATCATAGCTGAATTAGCACCAGAAATCCAAGCAAAATTGAAAACTGTGGGTGAATTAATCGGACTTGCCTTTCAAGTTCGAGATGATGTGCTGGATGTGACAGCTAGTTTTGAGGAAATCGGCAAGACACCGCAAAAGGATTTACAGGCAGAAAAGTCGACCTATCCAGCCTTGTTGGGCTTGGAAAAGGCCATTGCCTTTTGTAACCAAACTCTGAATCAAGCCGAGGCTAAATTAGAAGAAATTGCCCAGCAGGTTCCCTTTGAAACAGCACCGATTGTGAAAATAGTAGAAAGTTTGAGAATCAATGGCTAAGGAAAGAGTGGATGTACTAGCTTATAAACAGGGCTTGTTTGAAACGCGAGAACAGGCCAAGCGCGGTGTCATGGCTGGACTAGTCGTAGCAGTCCTTAATGGAGAACGCTTTGACAAACCAGGAGAGAAAATCCCAGATGACACTGAGCTAAAACTCAAGGGTGAAAAACTCAAGTATGTCAGTCGAGGTGGTCTAAAACTAGAGAAGGCCTTGCAGGTCTTTGATTTGTCAGTGGAGGGAGCAACTACGATTGATATTGGGGCTTCCACTGGTGGATTTACTGACGTCATGTTGCAAAATGGTGCTGAGTTAGTCTTTGCAGTCGATGTTGGCACCAATCAGTTGGCTTGGAAATTACGTCAAGACCCACGGGTTGTCAGCATGGAGCAGTTTAATTTTCGTTATGCTGAAAAGACTGATTTTGAGCAGGAACCGAGCTTTGCCAGTATTGATGTGAGTTTCATTTCCCTCAGTCTGATTTTGCCTGCTTTGCATCGTGTCTTGGCTGATCAAGGTCAGGTGGTGGCACTTGTCAAACCCCAGTTTGAAGCAGGTCGTGAGCAGATTGGGAAAAATGGAATCATTCGAGATGCCAAGGTTCATCAAACTGTCCTTGAATCTGTCACTGCTATGGCAGTTGAGCAAGGTTTTTCAGTGCTTGGATTAGACTATTCACCAATCCAAGGTGGACATGGAAACATCGAATTTCTGGTATATTTGAAAAAGGAAGAGGGAGCAAGTAACCAAGTTGCCCCTGAAATAGAAAAAGTTGTAGAGAGAGCACATAGAGAATTTAAAGATGAATAAAAAAGAGAGACTTGAAAAAATTAGAAGATTTGTTACGGATTATCAAATCGGGACTCAGGAAGAAATTGTTGAGCATTTGAAGGAAGCAGGTATTTCTGCTACTCAAGCCACTGTCTCAAGGGACATCAAGGAGCTTGGGATTGTTAAAATTCCTTTGAAGAACAACACCTATATCTATGAGTTGCCAAAATCAATCGTCAAGAGTTTGCAATTGGCTGAGGACAATATTGTGAGTTCTGAGTTAATGGGAAATATGATTAACCTTGCTGTCATTCCTGGAAATACTATTTTTGTGAAGAGTCAGTTGGTTGAAGCATTTTCTGAACAGATTTTTAGCTGTCTAGCTGATGATGATTCTATCTTAATTGTAGCTAGAACAGCAGAGGCAGCTGAGGAAATTGTTGAACAAGTCAAAAAATGGTAGGTCAGTATGTTACTTGAAATTTCGATAAAAAACTTTGCCATTATTGAGGCGATTTCGCTCAATTTTGAAAAGGGTATGACTGTTTTAACCGGGGAAACGGGTGCTGGAAAGTCTATCATTATCGACGCTATGAATCTCATGTTGGGGGCTCGTGCAACGACAGACGTTATTCGTCATGGTGCGCCAAAGGCAGAGATTGAGGGGCTTTTTTCGGTTGAAAATAGTCGCCTTTTACAGGAACTTTTTGAAGAGCAAGGTTTAGAATTGGGTGATGAGATTATCATCCGCCGGGAAATTTTGCAAAATGGTCGTAGTGTTAGTCGCGTGAATGGTCAGATGGTCAATCTTTCTGTCTTGCGTGCTATTGGGCAACACCTTGTGGATATCCATGGTCAGCATGACCAAGAAGAGTTAATGCGTCCTCAACTGCACATCCAGATGTTGGATGAGTTTGGTGATGCTGCTTTCTTGGACTTGAAGGAGACCTATCAGACGAGCTTTGATGCCTATCGCAAAATGCGCAAGCAGGTTTTGGAAGTCAAGAAAAACCAACAGGAACATAAGGCACGTATCGAAATGTTGGAATTTCAAATGGCAGAGATTGAGGCTGCAAACTTGCAGGCTGGTGAAGACTTGGCTCTCAACCAAGAACGAGATAAACTCCTCAATCATAAAAATATTGCAGATACCCTAACCAATGCCTACAGTATGCTGGACAATGAGGAATTCTCCAGTCTTGCTAATGTCCGTTCGGCCATGAATGACATGGAAAGTGTCGAAGAATATGACCCTGAATACCGTGAAATTTCAAGTTCTCTATCAGAAACATACTATGTTTTAGAAGATATTACCAAGCGTTTAGAAGATATTATTGAGGATTTGGATTTTGATGGCAATCGCCTCATGCAGGTTGAAAATCGCTTAGACCTTATAAATACTATTACCCGCAAGTATGGTGGAACTGTGGACGACGTTTTGCTTTATTTTGCCAAGATTACGGATGAGTACAATCTCTTGACGGGTAATAACCTTTCTTCTGAAGACATGGAAGCAGAGCTCAAGAAATTGGAAGTTAATCTTGTCGATTTGGCAGGGCAACTTGCATCAGCTCGTCATGATTTGGCCCAGCAGCTTGAGGCTGAGATTAAACAAGAACTTCAGGATCTCTATATGGAGAAGGCACAGTTCCAGGTTCGCTTTAGCAAGGGCAAATTTAGTCGTGAGGGGAATGAAACAGTCGAGTTTTATATTTCCACCAACCCAGGTGAGGACTTTAAGCCTTTGGTCAAAGTTGCGTCCGGTGGGGAATTATCCCGTCTCATGTTGGCTATCAAGTCTGCCTTTTCTCGTAAAGAAGGCAAGACCAGTATTGTCTTTGATGAGGTGGATACGGGAGTTTCAGGTCGCGTGGCCCAAGCCATCGCACAGAAGATTCATAAGATAGGCCAGCATGGTCAGGTTCTTGCTATCTCTCACCTTCCACAAGTGATTGCCATCGCGGATTATCAATTCTTTATTGAGAAGATTAGCGATGAGCACTCAACGGTGTCGACGGTTCGCCTTTTGACTTTAGAAGAGCGAGTAGAGGAAGTAGCTAAAATGTTGGCTGGGCAAAATGTAACAGAGGCGGCCCTTACCCAAGCTAGAGAATTATTGCAAACGAGGGAGAAATAAATGACAGACTATTATGTAATTGGAGATGTTCACGGAAAAGCAGGTATGCTGGAAGACCTTCTCAAAACATGGGATGGTCACACCCAGTTGCTCTTTCTAGGGGATTTGATTGACCGTGGTGAAGACAGTCGCCGTGTTCTAGAAATGGTCAAAGACTTGGTCGACAATCAAGGAGCTATCTGTCTATCAGGAAACCACGAGTATATGTTTCTGACTTGGCTCGATGACCCAGAAGAAAGCTATGACCATTATCGTCGCAATGGTGGTGATACAACCATTAACTCAATTTTAGGTCGTCCCTTGGATGCACCAGTTGATGGCGTAGAAGATGCCAAGCGTGTTGCGACTGAAGCGGCAGACTTGGTCGAATTTATTCGTCAAATGCCATTTGTGGTAGAGACAGACAAATATATCTTTGTTCACGCAGGTATTGATTTGACCTTGGATGATTGGCATGAAACGACTGATTACAAGAAAGTCTGGCTCAGAAAGCCATTCCACGAAGCCGAAAATCATACTGGGAAAATCATTGTCTTTGGGCATACACCAGTTTATGGTTTGCTAAAGCAAGACCGAGGTACTGCTGAGCTTTGGATGACAGAAGATGGTAAGATTGGCATGGATGGAGGAGCTGTTTATGGTGGTGTCCTTCATGGAATCGTCTTTACAGACCAAGGAATGACCGAACACCACTTTATCGAAAATGATGGTTTTATTGCCGAAGATTAGTACTCCTAGCAGGGTATGGTCTTGTCAAAATGTTAAAAACAATTTATAATTAATAGATACCCTGAAAGGAAGAGCATCATGAACTTAGAAGAATTGAAGAAACGACAGGAGAAGATTCGGAACTTCTCTATTATCGCCCATATTGACCATGGGAAATCAACCCTAGCAGACCGCATTTTGGAAAAGACGGAGACCGTTTCTAGTCGTGAAATGCAAGCCCAACTTCTGGATAGTATGGATCTTGAGCGTGAACGTGGGATTACCATTAAACTCAATGCCATTGAGCTTAATTACACTGCGAAAGATGGTGAGACCTATATTTTCCACTTGATTGACACACCTGGGCACGTGGACTTTACCTATGAAGTGTCGCGTTCACTAGCAGCCTGTGAAGGAGCGATTTTGGTGGTTGATGCGGCTCAAGGGATTGAAGCTCAAACTCTTGCTAACGTTTATCTAGCCTTGGACAATGATTTGGAAATTCTGCCAGTCATTAACAAGATTGACCTTCCAGCAGCTGATCCAGAGCGTGTTCGTACAGAGATTGAGGATGTCATTGGACTGGATGCCAGCGAAGCAGTCTTAGCTTCAGCCAAAGCTGGTATTGGTATTGAAGAAATTCTTGAGCAGATCGTTGAAAAAGTGCCAGCTCCAACTGGTGATGTTTCAGCTCCATTAAAAGCTTTGATTTTTGATTCCGTTTACGATGCTTATCGTGGGGTTATCCTTCAAGTGCGTGTCATGGATGGAGTTGTCAAACCTGGCGATAAGATTCAGCTCATGAGCAATGGCAAGACCTTTGATGTGACGGAGGTCGGTATTTTCACGCCGAAAGCAGTAGGGCGCGATTTTCTTGCGACTGGTGACGTTGGTTATATTGCGGCTTCTATCAAGACAGTTCAAGATACGCGCGTGGGTGATACAGTTACTCTAGCAAGCAATCCAGCAGCAGAACCGCTAGATGGATACAAGCAGATGAATCCTATGGTCTTTGCGGGTCTTTATCCAATCGAATCAAACAAGTACAATGACCTTCGTGAAGCACTTGAAAAATTGCAGCTCAACGATGCCAGCCTGCAGTTTGAACCAGAAACATCTCAGGCGCTGGGATTTGGTTTCCGTTGTGGATTCCTTGGACTTCTCCATATGGATGTTATCCAAGAGCGTTTAGAGCGTGAGTTCAACATTGACCTCATCATGACAGCTCCATCTGTTATCTATAAGGTTAACCAAACTGACGGTGAATCTATGGATGTGTCTAACCCCTCTGAATTTCCAGATCCAACCAAGATTGCGACTATTGAAGAACCGTATGTCAAGGCGCAAATCATGGTACCGCAGGAGTTTGTCGGAGCAGTGATGGAACTGGCTCAGCGCAAGCGTGGGGATTTTGTGACCATGGACTATATTGATGATAATCGTGTCAATGTTATCTATCAAATTCCACTTGCTGAAATCGTCTTTGACTTTTTTGATAAGCTCAAGTCTTCGACACGTGGTTATGCAAGCTTTGACTACGAATTGTCAGAGTATCGCCCATCTAAACTGGTCAAAATGGATATTCTTCTCAATGGAGACAAGGTGGATGCCCTCAGCTTTATCGTTCACAAGGACTTTGCCTACGAACGTGGGAAACTCATCGTGGATAAGCTCAAGAAAATCATCCCTCGTCAACAATTTGAGGTGCCGATTCAAGCAGCTATTGGGCACAAAATCGTGGCTCGTACTGATATCAAGGCCCTTCGTAAGAACGTACTTGCCAAGTGTTACGGTGGTGACGTTTCTCGTAAACGCAAACTCCTTGAAAAACAAAAAGCTGGTAAGAAACGCATGAAAGCTATCGGATCAGTAGAAGTCCCACAAGAAGCCTTCCTTAGCGTCTTGAGCATGGATGAAGAATAGAAATAAAAAAACTCTTGAAGATTTTTCAAGAGTTTTTGCTTTAAATGAGAGTGATAAAATCGGAAGCTAACAGAATAGATCAGGTTAGAATTTGACAGAAGTCCCTATTTTTCTTATAATGCAGATGGAAAGGTGGTAGGATGAAAAAATTATTAATTTTAGGTACTGTAGTTACTGCTAGTGTTTTTCTAGCTTCATGCTCTAATAAATCGCAAACAGCAACCGAAGAAAGTTCGACTGCGGTTGTTAGTTCTTCAAGAAGTCAGGAAACGAATAGCACTAGTTCTGCTGTTTCTGAAGCGAAAAAGGAAGAGACGCAAATCATCGGTTCGAATGAATATGGTTTTGTCAAGGTACCCAAATCATGGGTTCGATTTCATGAAGTAGAAGGTGGAAATGATATACAGTATAGTGATGGAACAGATATCAACATTGTTACGCTGAATACCTTCAAGGCTGAGCAGTTTAATATCAGCGAAGAAGAGTATGCTAAACTAGATGTTGTGACTGTCTCATCTAGTATTTTAACTTCCAAAGAACAAAGCTCTGATTTCAGTAAGGTTTGGGGCTCCAAATCGACAATTGGAGGCTATGAAGCCTATGTTGTCAATGCAATTGCTAAATCAGGGAAATACCTCGTTACCTGGGTTTTCCGATCAAATGATGGTAAAATCCGCTATGTTTCACTTGAAGGGGATGGGGAAACTTTAAAAACAATCTTACCGATGGTTGAAAGTAGCTGGTCAACTACTAAATCTGAATAAATGAAAAAAGAAGATCCTTGGTCTTCTTTTTATTTTTTTTACGAATAGATAGATGAGTAGAAAAAGAAATGGAGTTGTATATGAAGATCACAAACTATGAGATTTATAAATTGAGAAAAGCTGGGCTGAGCAATCAACAAATTTTAACAGTTCTTGAATACGATGAGACTGTAGATCAGGAGCTCTTGCTAGGTGATATTGCGGAACTATCGGGGTGTCGTAATCCTGCTGTCTTTATGGAACGCTATTTCCAGATAGATGATGCACAGTTGGAGAAGGAGTTTCAGAAATTTCCATCCTTTTCTATTCTTGATGACTGTTATCCTTGGGATCTGAGTGAGATTTATGATGCTCCAGTGCTCTTGTTTTATAAAGGAAATCTGGACTTGTTAAAGTTTCCAAAGGTTGCTGTTGTAGGGAGTCGTTCATGTTCTAGTCAGGGAGCAAAATCGGTTCAGAAAGTCATTCAAGGTTTGGAAAACGAGTTAATCGTGGTCAGTGGTTTAGCCAAAGGGATTGATACGGCTGCCCATATGGCTGCACTCCAGAATGGAGGAAGAACGATTGCTGTCATTGGAACAGGATTGGATGTTTTTTATCCCCGAGCCAATAAACGTTTGCAGGAACACATTGGCAATCACCATTTGGTACTTAGCGAGTACGGACCTGGTGAGGAACCCTTGAAATTTCACTTTCCAGCTCGTAATCGTATCATTGCTGGCCTTTGCCGTGGTGTGATTGTAGCAGAGGCAAGGATGCGTTCGGGTAGTCTTATTACTTGTGAGCGAGCTATGGAGGAAGGGCGTGATGTTTTTGCCATTCCAGGAAACATTTTAGATGGCCATTCAGATGGCTGTCACCACTTGATCCAAGAGGGGGCAAAGCTGATTAGCAGTGGTCAAGATGTGTTGGCTGAGTTTGAATTTTAAGGAGAAATTTGTTCACACAGATAAACTTTTCTTCTATATATAGGACTTAGGTCTTGACAGCTATAGAAAAATGGTTTACACTTTATAAAGTTTATTACTTTGAAAAGGTGTGATAGTGTGGCTACGGCAACAAAGAAGAAAAAATCAACAGTTAAAAAAAATCTAGTCATCGTGGAGTCGCCTGCCAAGGCGAAAACGATTGAGAAATATCTAGGCAGAAATTATAAGGTTTTAGCCAGTGTCGGGCATATCCGTGATTTGAAGAAATCCAGTATGTCAGTCGACATTGAAAATAACTATGAACCACAGTATATCAATATCCGAGGAAAAGGTCCTCTCATCAATGACTTAAAAAAAGAAGCTAAAAAGGCCAATAAAGTCTTTCTGGCGAGTGACCCGGACCGTGAAGGAGAAGCAATTTCCTGGCATTTGGCTCACATTCTCAACTTGGACGAGAATGATGCCAACCGTGTAGTCTTTAATGAAATCACCAAAGACGCGGTAAAAAATGCCTTTAAAGAACCACGCAAGATTGATATGGACTTGGTCGACGCCCAACAAGCTCGTCGAGTCTTAGACCGCTTGGTAGGGTATTCGATTTCGCCTATTTTGTGGAAAAAGGTCAAGAAGGGCTTATCAGCAGGACGCGTGCAGTCTGTTGCCCTTAAGCTCATTATTGACCGCGAAAATGAAATCAATGCCTTCCAACCGGAAGAATACTGGACAATTGATGGTGTCTTTAAGAAGGGAACCAAACAATTTCAGGCTTCTTTCTATGGTATGAATGGCAAAAAGATGAAATTGACCACTAATGAAGAAGTCAAAGAAGTCTTGTCCCATTTGACTAGTAAAGATTTCACAGTAGATCAGGTAGATAAGAAAGAACGCAAACGCAATGCGCCCCTACCGTATACAACTTCAACCATGCAGATGGATGCTGCTAACAAAATCAATTTCCGTACTCGAAAGACCATGATGGTGGCTCAACAGCTCTATGAAGGGATCAATATCGGATCAGGTGTGCAAGGTTTGATTACCTATATGCGTACAGACTCGACTCGTATCAGTCCTGTGGCTCAGAATGAAGCGGCAAGCTACATTAACGACCGTTTTGGTAGCAAGTATTCCAAGCATGGTAGCAAGGTCAAGAATGCCTCAGGTGCTCAAGATGCCCACGAAGCCATTCGCCCATCTAGTGTCTTTAACACACCAGAAAGCATCGCTAAGTACTTGGACAAAGACCAGCTCAAGCTCTATACTCTTATCTGGAACCGTTTTGTGGCTAGCCAGATGACAGGCGCTATCTTTGATACCATGGCTGTTAAGCTCTCTCAAAATGGGGTTCAGTTTGCGGCAAATGGAAGCCAAGTTAAGTTTGATGGGTATCTTGCTATCTACAATGACTCTGACAAGAACAAAATGTTGCCAGATATGGTAGTAGGAGATGTGGTCAAGCAGGTGAATAGCAAGCCAGAGCAACATTTCACCCAACCGCCAGCCCGCTATTCGGAAGCGACCCTTATCAAGACCTTGGAAGAAAATGGAGTTGGCCGTCCGTCAACCTACGCTCCGACCATTGAAACCATCCAAAAACGTTACTACGTTCGTCTGGCTGCTAAACGTTTTGAACCGACAGAACTGGGAGAAATTGTTAACAAGCTCATCGTTGAATACTTCCCAGACATCGTCAATGTGACCTTCACAGCTGAAATGGAAGGAAAACTGGATGATGTCGAAGTTGGAAAAGAGCAGTGGCAACGGGTCATTGACGCCTTTTACAAACCATTCTCTAAAGAAGTAGCCAAGGCTGAAGCTGAAATGGAAAAAATCCAGATCAAGGATGAGCCAGCTGGATTTGACTGTGAAGTTTGTGGCAGTCCGATGGTGATTAAGCTCGGTCGTTTTGGTAAATTCTATGCTTGTAGCAATTTCCCAGACTGTCGTCATACACAAGCAATTGTCAAAGAGATTGGTGTCGAGTGTCCAAGCTGTCATCAAGGACAAATCATTGAACGCAAAACCAAGCGCAATCGTATCTTTTATGGTTGCAATCGCTATCCAGAATGTGAATTTACTTCCTGGGATAAACCAATTGGCCGTGATTGTCCAAAATGCGGACACTTCCTTGTGGAGAAAAAGGTCCGTGGTGGTGGCAAGCAGGTTGTATGTAGTAATGGCGACTACGAAGAAGAGAAAATTAAATAAAATGCAGAGTCCTGAAAATGAATTTCAGGCTCTTTTTTGTTGATGCTTGACAAATTTCCCCCTTGTATGCGAAACTAGAGGAAGAGTAATTTATCTAGGAGAAATCATGCGTATCATTTATCTCTGTATTGGCTTTATTTCACTGGCTTTAGCTGTTATTGGAGTTGTCCTACCACTTTTACCAACAACTCCCTTTCTTTTGTTAGCTATCGCTTGCTTTTCAAAATCTTCTAAGCGTTTTGAAGACTGGCTTTATCATACAAAGCTTTATCAGACCTATGTAGCTGATTTTCGGGAAACCAAGTCAATCGCGCGAGAACGCAAGAAAAAAATCATCGTTTCTATCTATATCTTGATGGGAATTTCTATTTATTTTGCCCCTCTTTTGCCAGTCAAAATCGGTCTGGGAGCCTTGACTGTCTTTATCACCTACTATCTCTTTAAAGTCATTCCTGACAAAGAATAGATAAAAATAGTAGTTATTTGCCTTGATAAAAATGAAAGCATATTTAAAATAATATGATATAATAAATTTAAAGAAAACATCAAGGAGAATCAAATGATTTACGAATTTTGTGCTGAAAATGTGACCTTGCTTGAAAAAGCGATGCAGGCTGGAGCTCGTCGAATCGAACTTTGTGACAATCTAGCAGTAGGAGGGACAACACCAAGCTATGGAGTAACCAAGGCAGCTGTTGAACTGGCAGCTAACTACGATACGACCATCATGACCATGATTCGTCCACGTGGTGGCGACTTTGTCTATAATGACCTAGAAATTGCTATTATGCTAGAAGACATTCGTTTGACTGCTCAAGCAGGTAGTCAAGGGGTCGTCTTTGGAGCATTAACTGCTGATAAGAAGTTGGATAAGGCTAATCTTGAGAAGCTGATTGTCGCATCTAAAGGAATGGAAATTGTCTTTCACATGGCCTTTGATGAATTGAGTGATGAAGATCAGTTGGAAGCCATTGACTGGCTCAGCCAAGCTGGTGTCACTCGTATCTTGACTCGTGCTGGTGTGTCTGGTGACTCGCTAGAGAAACGTTTCGCTCATTATCACAGAATTTTGGAACATGCTAAAGGTAAAATTGAAATCTTGCCAGGTGGTGGGATTGATTTGGACAACCGTCAAACCTTTATCGAACAGTTGGGCGTGACACAATTGCATGGAACTAAGGTTGTCTTTTAAAAAATAGAAAGGAACTGCTAGCTTTGGGTAGCAGTTTTCACTTATGTTTGAAATTTTTAAATCCTATCAGTTTAATAAAGAAAAAGCCCATGCCTATGGTTTTGTGGAAAATGGGGAAGTCTGGACCTATAGTTGCCAGATTTTGCAGGGTGAATTTTTCATGACACTCTCCATCACTCCTGATAATGTGAGCTTTCAGGTTTTTGACCAGGAAACGGGAGATCTCTATCCTCAAGTTCATATGGAAAGCATGCGTGGGAGTTTTGTCGGAAGTGTCCGTGAGGCTTGTTTGGAGATTCTTTACCAGATTCGGAAGGCTTGCTTTGATGTACAGGATTTTATCTGCCCTCAGACTAAGCGTATCATGGCTCAAGTTCAGGAAAAGTATGGTAATCAATTGGAGTATTTGTGGGAAAAATCGCCTGATACAGCTGTATTGCGCCATGAAGGCAATCAAAAGTGGTATGCTGTTGTGATGAGAATTCCATGGAATAAGCTGGAAAAGGGCAGAGAAGGACTAGTCGAAGCAGTCAACCTCAAACACGACCAAGTAGCTGACTTGCTTTCAAAAAAAGGCATTTATCCAGCCTTTCATATGAACAAACGCTACTGGCTTAGTCTGGCGCTTGATGATAGTTTGCAAGATGAAGAAGTGATAGAACTCATCGAAAGAAGTTGGAACTTGACTGTGAAAAATTAAAGAAAGTTACTTGAGTTTTCAAATACTTTCAATTAGCAAAATATTCTTTACTGAAGAAATTTTCAGAAAATAATGGATTTTTTCTTGACAAGTGTTTTTAGCTATGCTAAAATACTAAACAAGATATCAAACGAAGGAGAAAGTCAAACATGAAAACAGCTAAGTTTAATCAATTTGCTTTGTTGTTGAGGTACTCGGGCTAGTGCAAAAGCATTAGTCCTGTTTGGCTTACCAAGCGGGAGTAAATCAACATCTCGCTTGGGCTTCTGAGCGAGATGTTTTTTTAAAACCACATTTGGAAAAGGGGAAATCTTATGCGTAAAGTTGAATTTTTTGATACAAGCCTTCGTGATGGGGAACAAACACCTGGTGTTAACTTCTCAATAAAGGAAAAAGTTTCCATTGCAAGACAGCTGGAGAAATGGGGAATTTCTGTAATTGAAGCTGGTTTTCCGGCTGCTAGTCCAGATTCATTTATAGCCGTTCAAGAAATTGCTAAAGTCATGAAAAAAACAGCAGTGACAGGATTAGCTCGTTCTGTAAGATCTGATATTGATGCTTGTTATGAGGCTCTTAAGGATGCCAAGTATCCTCAAATTCATGTCTTTATCGCTACCAGTCCGATTCACCGCAAGTATAAGCTCAATAAAAGCAAGGAAGAGATTTTAGAAGCTATCAAGGAACATGTTTCTTATGCTCGTTCTAAGTTTGAAATCGTCGAATTCTCTCCTGAAGATGCGACTAGAACAGAGTTGGATTTCCTCTTACAAGTCGTTCAAACAGCGGTCGATGCAGGTGCATCTTATATCAATATCCCTGACACAGTTGGCTTTACGACTCCAGAAGAGTTTGCACGTATCTTTGATCACTTGACTGAAAATATTAAATCAGATCATAAAGTTGTCTTTGGTGTCCACTGTCACGATGATCTCGGTATGGCAACTGCAAATACTTTGACAGCAATTAAACACGGTGCTGGACGTGTCCAGGGAACTATTAATGGTATCGGTGAACGCGCAGGTAATGTTGCTCTTGAAGAAGTAGCTGTTGCTTTGAAGATTCGTGAGGATTTCTTCCAAGCAACTAGTGATATTGTTTTGGATGAAACAATGAATACGTCAGAAATGGTTTCTCGCTTCTCGGGTATTCCAGTTCCTAAAAACAAGGCTGTGGTTGGTGGTAATGCCTTCTCTCATGAATCGGGCATTCACCAAGATGGAGTCCTTAAAAATCCTCTTACTTATGAAATCATCACACCTGAATTGGTCGGTGTTAAGAGTAATAGCCTTCCACTTGGTAAATTGTCTGGTCGCCATGCCTTTGTTGAAAAACTAAGAGAATTAGCCCTAGATTTTACAGAAGAGGATATCAAACCACTCTTCGCTAAGTTCAAGGCACTAGCGGACAAGAAACAAGAAATCACGGATGCAGATATTCGAGCTCTGGTAGCTGGAACCATGGTTGAAAATCCAGAAGGCTTCCACTTTGATGATTTACAACTTCAAACCCATGCAGATAATGAGATTGAAGCGCTCGTTAGTCTGGCTAATATGGATGGTGAAAAAGTCGAATTCAATGCGACAGGGCAAGGTTCCGTTGAAGCAATCTTTAACGCTATCGATAAGTTCTTTAACCAATCTGTCCGCTTGGTGTCCTATACCATTGATGCTGTAACAGATGGAATCGATGCCCAAGCTCGGGTTTTGGTCACTGTTGAAAACAGAGATACCGAAACCATCTTTAACGCAGCAGGTCTTGATTTCGATGTATTGAAGGCTTCCGCTATTGCCTATATCAATGCCAATACTTTTGTTCAAAAAGAGAATGCAGGTGAGATGGGGCATAGCGTTTCCTACCGAGACATGCCTAGTGTGTAAAGGAGAAGGCTATGACAAAGAAAATAGTAGCTCTAGCAGGGGATGGAATCGGTCCAGAAATCATGGAAGCTGGTTTAGCGGTTCTGGAAGCTCTAGCTTCAAAAACAGGATTTGACTATGAGATAGACAGACGCCCCTTTGGAGGTGCGGGTATTGATGCTGCGGGGCATCCCTTACCTGATGAAACCCTCAAGGCATGTAGAGAAGCAGATGCTATTCTCCTTGCGGCTATCGGTAGTCCCCAGTATGATGGGGCGGCGATTCGGCCTGAACAAGGCTTGCTAGCTCTTCGTAAGGAACTCAATCTCTATGCCAATATTAGGCCTGTAAAAATTTTTGAGAGTCTCAAGCATTTGTCACCACTCAAATCGGAACGAATTGCTGGGGTAGACTTTGTCGTGGTGCGTGAGTTGACAGGCGGGATTTACTTTGGAGAACATATCCTTGAAGAGCGCAAAGCGCGTGATATCAACGACTATAGCTATGAGGAAGTAGAGCGGATTATTCGCAAGGCATTTGAAATCGCAAGAAGTCGCAGAAAAATCGTTACTAGTATCGATAAGCAAAATGTTCTAGCAACATCAAAACTCTGGCGCAGAGTAGCTGAGGAAGTCGCGCAAGATTTCCCAGATGTGACCTTGGAGCACCAGTTGGTGGACTCAGCTGCCATGCTCATGATTACCAATCCTGCTAAGTTTGATGTCATCGTGACAGAGAATCTTTTCGGAGATATCTTATCTGATGAATCAAGCGTTCTATCTGGCACGCTTGGAGTCATGCCATCGGCTAGTCATTCTGAAAAAGGTCCAAGTCTTTATGAACCTATTCATGGTTCGGCACCTGATATTGCAGGTCAAGGAATTGCCAATCCTATCTCTATGGTTTTATCAGTGGCCATGATGTTGAGAGATAGCTTTGGACGTCATGAGGATGCAGAGCGTATCGAGCGTGCTGTTGAAGCTAGTTTAGCGGCTGGCATTTTAACAAGAGATATTGGAGGACAGGCTTCAACCAAGGAAATGACAGAAGCCATCATTGAAAGATTATGAAGATAAATGAAGGAATCACGCTTGCCCTCTTGATTTGCAATTTGCTGATTTTCTTGATTTATGGCATTGACAAATCCAAGGCAAGAAGAGGTGCTTGGCGCGTCCCAGAGAAAATCTTACTCATTTTAGCCCTTACTTGTGGTGGTTTTGGTGCCTGGTTGGCAGGAATCACCTTTCACCACAAGACTAGAAAATGGTACTTTAAAACAGTTTGGTTTCTCGGGATGGTGACCACACTAGTAGCCTTATATTTTATTTGGAGGTAATGGATGGCAGGAAAATCGATTTTTGATAAATTATGGGACCGTCATGTCATCACAGGAGAAGAAGGGCAGCCCCAACTCATGTATGTGGATCAGCACTATATTCATGAAGTGACCAGTCCCCAAGCTTTTCAAGGATTACGAGATGCAGGTCGCAGATTGAGACGGCCAGACTTGACATTTGGAACTTTTGATCATAATGTACCAACGGTCAATATCTACGATATTCGAGATGTTATTTCTAAGGCTCAAATTGATAAGCTCGCTGAAAATGTTGAGGAGTTTGGGATTGAACATGCGGCCCACGGGTCTGAAAAGCAGGGAATCGTTCACATGGTTGGTCCAGAAACAGGACGGACGCAACCAGGAAAATTCATCGTCTGTGGAGACAGTCATACAGCTACTCACGGAGCTTTCGGAGCTATCGCTTTTGGGATTGGAACCAGTGAGGTCGAGCATGTCTTTGCTACCCAGACCCTCTGGCAGGTCAAACCCAAGAAAATGCTGGTAGAATTCACTGGTGTTCCTCAAAAAGGAGTTTATTCTAAGGATTACATTCTCGCCTTAATTGCCAAGTACGGCGTTGCCTGTGGTGTTGGCTATGTGGTGGAATATCGTGGAGAAGCAATTGATGCACTGACCATGGAAGAGAGAATGACCATCTGCAATATGTCCATCGAGTTTGGTTCGAAGATGGGAATTATGAATCCAGACCAGACTACCTATGACTATCTCAAGGGACGGGAATGCGTTCCCGAAGCTTTCGAGGAGGCGGTTGCTGACTGGAAGACGCTTGTCAGCGATGATGATGCTGTCTATGATAAGGTTATCCGGATGGATGTCTCAGACTTGGCTCCTATGGTGACCTGGGGAACCAATCCTGCTATGGGAGTTGACTTTGACAGTAGTTTTCCAGAAATTAAGGATATGAATGATGAACGAGCTTATCATTACATGAACTTGGAACCAGGTCAAAAGCCAGCAGACATTGAACTAGGATATATCTTTATTGGTTCATGTACTAATGCTCGTCTCAGTGACTTACAGCTGGCTGCGCGATTTGTCAAAGGGAAGAAAATAGCTCCCAACTTAACGGCTATCGTGGTTCCAGGCTCTCGTCCTGTCAAACGAGCTGCTGAGAAGTTGGGCTTAGATAAGGTTTTCCTAGACGCTGGCTTTGAGTGGAGAGACCCAGGTTGCTCTATGTGCCTGGGGATGAATCCGGACAAGGTTCCTGATGGTGTCCACTGCGCTTCAACCAGCAACCGCAACTTTGAAGACAGACAAGGTTTTGGTGCTAAGACCCATCTCTGTAGTCCAGCCATGGCAGCTGCGGCAGCTATCGCAGGGCGCTTCGTAGATGTTCGGCAAATGCCAGAGGCCCAGTAAGGAGAGGATATGGAGAAATTTACAGTTTATACGGGAACGACCGTTCCTCTCATGAATGATAATATCGACACAGACCAAATCCTACCCAAGCAGTTTCTCAAGTTAATTGATAAAAAAGGCTTTGGTAAGTACCTCATGTATGCTTGGCGTTATCTGGACGATAACTATACTGAGGATCCAGATTTTGTTTTTAACCGACCTGAATATCGTAAAGCTAGTATTCTCATCTCGGGAGATAACTTTGGTGCGGGGTCTTCGAGGGAACACGCAGCTTGGGCTCTAGCTGACTATGGTTTTAAGGTCGTGATTGCAGGATCTTTCGGGGACATTCATTACAATAATGAACTTAATAATGGCATGTTGCCCATTGTTCAGCCCAGAGAGGTTAGAGAGAAACTAGCCCAGCTACAACCAACTGACCAGGTAACTGTGGACTTGGAACAACAGAAAATCATCTCACCAGTTGGAGAATTCACTTTTGAAATTGATAGCGAATGGAAACACAAGCTCTTAAATGGTTTGGATGATATCGGAATTACTTTGCAGTATGAAGACTTGATTGCTGCCTATGAAAAACAACGACCAGCCTACTGGCAGGACTAGAAGAAAAATAGAAAAGGAAATATAGAACTATGACAAAACACATTCAATGGAACGGAACACTTTCACAAGAAGGCTATGAAATCTTAAAAGGTGAGGGCGGATGTATCGTTTGTCCTACTAAAGTCGGTTACATTATCATGACTAGCGATAAGGCAGGTCTTGAACGCAAATTTGAAGCTAAAGAGCGTAACCGTAACAAACCAGGTGTTGTACTTTGTGGTAGCATGGATGAGCTTCGCGCTTTAGCACAACTCAATCCAGAAATTGAAGCCTTCTACCAAAAACATTGGGATGAAGATATTCTCCTTGGTTGTATCCTTCCTTGGAAACCAGAAGCTTTTGAAAAACTCAAAGCATACGGTGATGGCCGTGAAGAACTCATGACTGACGTTCGTGGTACTAGCTGTTTTGTCATCAAGTTTGGTAAAGCTGGTGAACAGTTGGCTGCTAAACTTTGGGAAGAAGGCAAGATGGTCTACGCCTCATCAGCCAACCCATCTGGAAAAGGAAACCGTGGTAAGGTAGAAGGAATCGGAGAACGGATCGAAGGAGCAGTGGACCTTGTCATCGAAGCAGATGACTACGTTGCTTCTATCCAACCAGACAAAACGATTGAAACGCGCTACGAGCAAGGTGTGATGGTTTCTATGGTCGATAAGGATGGAAAACTCATCCCAGAACAAGGTGGAGCACGTTCAACCTCACCAGCGCCAGTTGTTATCCGCAAAGGGCTTGACATTGATAAAATCATGATGCACCTGTCAGATACCTTTAACTCATGGGACTACCGTCAAGGTGAGTATTATTAAGATAAAAAAGAAGTCTAGTGTTATGAGGGAATAAAACCCTCTACTCTAGGCTTTTTCTTTAGAAATTCTTTTCTTTTTATATAGGATATGATATTCTATATATAAAATATATAGTTTTTTATTCGAACATTATTATAAAAGGAGTAAGATTGATGTTGAAAAGAAAAGTTAGTCTGGAAGATTTTTATGACTGGTACCAAGAAAATAAAATAAGATTAAGAGAAGATGCATCTAAATATAGTATTTACAATGAACAATTACGTGAAGAATTTCTTAAAGAGTGGCCACTTGATAGAATTTTAACCATGTCTATTGATGATTATGTTATTGGGAAAGGTGCTAAAAGTAATTCTTTTTGCTATAGTCTTGAGAGGGGTAAATACAAATCTTTATTTTTAGGTATTGGCGGAGGAGGCTCTTCAAAATTTGGTATTTATTGGAATGAGGATACCCAAAGCTATAAAAATCAAGCTAATAAAATCATTCCTATATCTGAATTGGAGCAACGTTTTAATAAACTAAAAAGAGATCTGTATCAGATTATTCAAATCGGTAGTAAACTTGATTTTGACAATCCTATATTTGATATGAAAAAGTCAACAAATGAATTTATTAGTCGTTCTGCTGTGGTGACAAAACTACTTTGTATTTATTCTGAGAATCCTTCTTTTTTAGGAGTAAATATGAATAGTCAAAATGAATTTTGGAATAGGTTGATTCCCCAAAGCAATCAAGGAGGACCCTATCGTCAGAATCATGAGATTTTTAAACTGTTTTCTAAAACATATCCTGAACTAGAATCTTCAATGTTGGGTAGTATTTTATTTGAGTATTCAAAATATATTATAGACAGTGATGATAAGCAAGGAGAGAAAGAAATGTCTGAACAAAATAATTTTCATCATACCTTGAGTAATATCTTATTACAATCCAAAAACCTCATTCTCCGTGGTGCACCTGGTACAGGAAAAACTTATCTTGCTAAAGAAATAGCTAAAGAATTAACGGATGGCAACGAAGACCAAATCGGCTTTGTACAGTTTCACCCTTCCTATGATTATACGGATTTTGTAGAGGGGTTGAGACCTGTATCAAATGGTGATGGAGCTATCGAGTTTAAGCTAGAAGATGGTATTTTTAAGAAGTTTTGCCAGAAGGCTAAAGAAGCTCAGAAAACTGGAGGCCAAGATAATTTTGAGGAAGCGTGGGATCTTTATCTTGAATATGTAAATAGCAGAGATGAAAAAGAATATTTGACAGAATTTTCCTATCTCACAGTAAATAGTAGAAATAATTTTAATATCAATTATGAAACTAAAGCCCAAGGAACTTGCTTAACAAAATCTTATGTTTATGAACTCTATAAAGATGAAAAATATCTGAAACAGCCTTATTATCGTAATCAAGGAAAAAAAGTCCTAGAAACTTTAAAGAAAAGATTTGGTCTGAAAGATTATATTTCTCCAACAGAAATTGACACAGACAAGAAATTCGTTTTCATCATCGATGAAATCAATCGTGGTGAGATTTCTAAGATTTTTGGTGAACTCTTTTTCTCTATCGACCCTGGTTATCGTGGTGAAAAGGGGAGTGTTTCTACCCAGTATGCCAATCTACACGAAACTGATGAGAAGTTTTATATCCCCGAAAATGTTTACATCATCGGAACAATGAATGATATTGACCGCTCGGTGGACACCTTTGATTTTGCTATGCGTCGTCGTTTTCGTTTTGTTGAAGTTACTGCTGAAAGTCAAGTTGCTATGTTGGATAAAGAACTGGGTATCCATGCAGAAGAAGCAAAACTTCGTCTTAGAAACTTGAACGCTGCTATCGAAAACGTTCAGGAATTAAACAGTCATTATCATATCGGTCCAAGTTATTTCCTTAAATTGAAGGATGTAGACTTTGACTATGAAATACTCTGGTCTGATTATATTAAACCCCTCCTAGAAGACTACTTGCGGGGTTCTTATGAAGAGTCTGAAACTCTGGCAACATTGAAAAAAGCATTTGATCTGACAAATAAAGAGCAAACAGTTCAGCAAGATACTGGTGATGATAATGCGGATAACTGATAATCAGAATAGAATTACTAAAGAAGATTTTGTCGCAGAATATCCCAAACTAAGTCAAGCTCTTCTTGATAGAACACTGGATAACCTTTCTAGAGAGGATAATATCTTTATTTTTCCAAATGATTTGACTCATACTCCTGATTTAGAGAAGGACCAAAAGATTTTTGAAACTGTCAATCAGGAAATTAAGACTGGAAATGTGATTGGTTTTCTGGGGTGTGGTCAGGAAAGATTGACGATTTCCTCTCGTTTTTCTGATGAAAGTAACGACCATTTTTTACATTATCTTTTGCAAAAGGTTCTTCATATCAATCTCACTAGTTTAGATGTAGCTTTGTCGCGTGAAGATAAGCTCTATCAACTTTTGATGTATCTCTTCCCCAAGTATCTACAAGCTGCAATTCGAAAAGGTCTTTATAAGGAATACCAAAGATTTTCTCATAACGACAGTCATGTAAAGGGAGTGATAGATGTTGGAAATCATCTTAAAAGAAATGTTCCTTTTATGGGAAATACTGCCTATACAACTAGAGAGTTTACTTATGATAATCCACTCATGCAGTTGATTCGACATACGATTGAGTACATAAAGAATCAGAAAAGTTTCGGAGTTCTGCTCGATAGTAATCGTGAAAATATGACAGAAATTACGCGTGTAACTCCAGCTTATAAACTAACTAATCGTGCCAAGATTATCAGAATGAATAAAATCAAACCCATCCGGCACGCCTATTTCAGAGAGTATAGAAAGTTACAGGAGCTTTGCCTGATGATCCTAAATAGAGAGAAGCATGGGTTAGGATATCAAGAGCAAAAAATTCATGGTATTCTCTTTGATGTTTCCTGGCTCTGGGAAGAGTATATTTACACCTTGTTGCCAAAAGGTTTTGTACATCCCAGAAATAAGGATAAGACGGATGGAATTTCAGTATTTTCTGTTGGGAAACGAAAAGTATATCCAGATTTTTATCATAAAGAGTTAAAAATAGTTTTAGATGCTAAATATAAAAAACTTGAAGATACTGAAAAAGGAATCAACCGTGAGGACTTATTCCAGCTGATTTCCTATTCTTATATTTTAAAAGCTGAGAAAGCTGGTCTTGTTTTTCCGAGCAAGGACAAGGTTGTTGATAATGAGATAGGAAAGCTAGCAGGTTATGGAGCTTTGTTGAAGAAATTGTCTATCCAAATTCCTCAGAATGCTTCATCTTATAATGAGTTTTGTGAAATGATGGAAAGCTCCGAAGCAATTTTTAAAAGAAATATTGATAAGGAAGTGGGGAGAAACTAATCTCCTCACTTTTTATATTTAAATTATAAAAACCGAACATTATTGTTTCATAATTGAAATTATTTGACAAAAGCTGTACTTTGGTTTATAATAAGTCAAGGAAACGTCGGAAAAGACGTAGGGATGCGTAAGCATAGGTAGGTCATTACAAAAGAAACGAGACATCGATATGTTAAATGAATTTCCAATTTTTGATTACGAAGATATTCAGTTGATCCCAAACAAATGTGTCATTAAAAGCCGTGCAGAAGCAGATACCACTGTCACACTTGGAAATCACACTTTCAAACTACCTGTTGTACCAGCAAATATGCAGACGATTTTGGATGAGAATGTTGCAGAGAAACTGGCTAAAGGCGGATACTTCTACATTATGCACCGTTTTGATGAAGCGGGGCGCATTCCTTTTATCAAGCGCATGCACGATCAAGGGCTCATTGCTTCCATTTCGGTCGGTGTCAAGGACTACGAGTATGACTTTGTTAGCCAACTCAAGGCTGATGCTCCTGAGTATATTACTATTGACATTGCTCATGGTCATGCAGATAGCGTGATTTCTATGATTCAACACATCAAGAAAGAATTGCCAGATACTTTTGTCATTGCTGGGAATGTTGGAACACCAGAGGCTGTACGTGAATTGGAAAATGCTGGTGCGGATGCTACCAAGGTTGGAATTGGTCCTGGTAAGGTTTGTATCACCAAGGTCAAGACTGGTTTTGGTACAGGTGGTTGGCAGTTGGCAGCACTTCGCTGGTGTGCTAAGGCGGCTCGCAAACCGATTATTGCTGATGGTGGGATTCGTACTCATGGTGATATTGCTAAGTCTATCCGTTTCGGTGCTAGCATGGTCATGATTGGTTCCCTATTTGCAGGTCATATTGAAAGCCCAGGAAAGACGATTGAAGTCGACGGCGAACAGTTCAAAGAATACTATGGTTCAGCTTCTCAATACCAAAAAGGAGCTTATAAAAACGTGGAAGGAAAGCGCATCTTACTGCCTGCTAAAGGGCATTTGCAAGACACCCTTACTGAGATGGAACAGGACTTGCAAAGTGCTATTTCCTATGCAGGTGGACGCAAGGTTGCTGACCTCAAACACGTTGATTATGTTATCGTGAAAAATTCTATCTGGAACGGGGATGCTTCCCACTAATGGACGCTTAGTCTAGCCATAAAAAACTTGTTATTAGAGCAAATTTCTGTTATAATAAGACAAGTTTCCACCCTTAGTGTAATGGATATCACGTAAGATTCCGGTTCTTGAGATGGGGGTTCGATTCCCTCAGGGTGGATGTAAAAAGCCTATGAAAGCCTTAAATAAGGCTTTTTTCTTTATCTCGCCCCAAGTTTGCCCCTAAAAATGAAAAGTTTGTTCTAAAAAATGCTCAAATCCCCTCTAGTCCCGTTTTAAAGTGACTCAGGGGGCTTTTTTTGATATAATAAAAGAGACTGTTATCAGTTAGAAAGAGGTTGGTATGAAAGAATTACAAACTGTACTAAAGAAGCGTTTTGCAATCGAATTTGCAGACAAAAACTTACTGGAAACGGCCTTTACTCATACGAGTTATGCCAATGAGCACCGCCTCTTAAAAATTTCACACAATGAGCGCTTGGAATTTTTAGGAGACGCTGTTCTGCAATTATTGATTTCAGAATATCTGTATAAAAAATATCCTAAGAAACCAGAGGGAGATTTGTCTAAACTCCGTGCTATGATTGTCCGTGAGGAGAGTTTGGCTGGTTTTGCGCGTGATTGCCAGTTTGATCAGTTTATCAAGCTAGGAAAAGGAGAAGAAAAGTCTGGTGGGCGCAATCGTGACACCATTCTTGGCGATGCCTTTGAAGCCTTTCTGGGAGCATTGCTTTTGGACAAGGATGTTTCTAGAGTAAAAGAGTTCATCTATCAGGTCATGATTCCCAAGGTTGAAGCAGGTGACTTTGAAATGATTAAGGATTACAAGACACACTTGCAAGAGCTGCTCCAGGTCAATGGAGATGTAGATATTCGTTACCAGGTGACCTCTGAGACGGGGCCTGCCCATGATAAGGTTTTTGATGTAGAAGTTCTAGTTGAGGGCAAGAGTATCGGAAAAGGTCAAGGCCGTTCTAAAAAATTGGCAGAACAAGAGGCCGCCAAAAATGCAGTTGAGAAAGGGCTGGATTCATGTATTTAAAGGAGATTGAGATTCAGGGATTCAAGTCCTTTGCTGACAAGACCAAGGTCGTCTTTGACCAAGGTGTGACAGCTGTCGTTGGGCCCAATGGTTCTGGGAAGTCAAATATCACAGAAAGTCTGCGATGGGCCTTAGGGGAGTCTAGTGTCAAGAGCCTTCGTGGTGGCAAGATGCCCGATGTTATCTTTGCTGGAACTGAAAGTCGTAAACCACTCAATTATGCATCTGTTGTCGTGACCTTGGACAATGAAGATGGTTTTATCAAGGATGCGGGGCAAGTCATTAAGGTAGAGCGTCATATTTACCGTAGTGGAGATAGCGAGTATCGAATTGACGGAAAGAAAGTGCGCTTGCGTGATATCCACGACCTCTTCTTGGATACTGGTTTGGGACGGGATTCCTTCTCCATCATTTCCCAAGGGAAGGTTGAGGAGATTTTTAATTCTAAGCCAGAGGAACGCCGAGCTATTTTTGAAGAAGCTGCTGGAGTTTTAAAATACAAGACTCGTCGAAAAGAAACAGAAAGCAAACTGCAACAAACTCAAGACAATCTCGATCGCTTAGAAGACATTATCTACGAGTTGGACAATCAAATCAAGCCCTTAGCAAAACAAGCCGAGAATGCTCGAAAGTTTCTAGACTTGGATGGTCAACGCAAGGCGGTTTACTTGGATGTACTGGTTGCCCAAATCAAGGAAAACAAGACTGAACTAGAGTTAACAGAAGAAGAGCTAACGCAAGCTCAGGAACTTTTGACTAGTTATTATCAAAAGCGTCAAGAGCTAGAAGAAGAAAATCAAAGTCTTAAAAAGAAACGTCAAGATCTCCAAGCTCAAATGGCCAAGGATCAAGGAAGCTTGATGGATTTGACTAGTTTGATCAGTGACTTAGAGCGAAAACTAGCCCTATCCAAACTGGAATCCGAGCAAGTTGCCCTTAATCAACAAGAAGCGCAAGCCCGTTTGGCGACTCTGGAAGATAAGAGAAAGGCTCTAAGTAAGGAAAAGGCTGAAAAAGAAGAGAATCTGGAACAGTTAGAGGAAAGTCTAGTTGAAAATAACAAGGAACTCAATCGCCTAGAAGCGGAATTGCTGGCTTTTTCAGATGATCCTGACCAAATGATCGAGCTCCTGCGTGAACGTTTTGTGGCGCTTTTACAAGAAGAAGCGGATGTCTCAAACCAGTTGACCCGCATCGAGAATGAACTAGAGAACAGCCGTCAGTTATCTCAAAAACAAGCAGATCAACTTGAGAAATTGAAAGAACAACTGGCTACAGCTAAAGATAAGGCCAGTCAACAACAGGCTAAACTTGAAACTGCCAAGGTGCAGGTTCAGAAATTATTGGCTGACTACCAAGCTAGTGCCAAGGAGCAAGAGGAGCAGAAAGTTTCTTTCCAAGCCCAGCAGAGCCAACTCTTTGACCGTCTAGACAGTCTCAAAAACAAGCAGGCTCGAGCCCAGAGTTTGGAAAATATCCTAAGAAATCATAGTAATTTTTATGCGGGTGTTAAGAGTGTTCTCCAAGAAAAAGACCGCCTTGGTGGGATCGTTGGTGCAGTCAGTGAACATTTGACCTTTGATGTACATTATCAAACTGCCCTAGAAATTGCGCTTGGAGCCAGCAGTCAGCATATCATCGTAGAAGATGAAAACGCAGCAACCAAGGCGATTGATTTCCTCAAACGTAATAGAGCTGGTCGTGCGACCTTTCTTCCATTGACGACTATCAAAGCTCGTACGATTTCTAGTCAGAATCAAGATGCTATCGCAGCAAGTCCAGGATTTCTGGGTATGGCAGACGAGTTGGTGTCGTTTGATAAGAGACTAGAAGCCATTTTCAAAAACTTGCTTGCTACGACGGCTATCTTTGATACTGTAGAACATGCGCGTGCTGCAGCTCGCCAAGTTCGTTATCAGGTTCGTATGGTGACATTGGATGGGACAGAGTTGCGTACAGGTGGTTCCTACGCGGGGGGTGCCAATCGTCAAAATAACAGTATCTTCATCAAGCCAGAACTAGAGCAATTACAAAAAGAAATTGCTGAAGAAGAATCTGACTTGCGGTCAGAAGAAGCGACTTTGAAGACCTTGCAAGATGAGATGGCGGTATTGGCAGAAAGATTAGAAGCTATCAAATCTCAGGGTGAGCAAGCTCGTATTCAGGAGCAAGGTTTGTACCTCGCTTATCAACAAACCAATCAGCAGGTCGAAGAACTGGAAACGCTTTGGAAACTTCAAGAAGAGGAATTAAATCGCCTTACTGAAGGAGATTGGCAAGCGGATAAGGAAAAATGCCAAGAGCGCCTTGCTACTATCGCCAGTGAAAAGCAAAATCTGGAAGCTGAGATTGAAGAGATTAAGTCTAACAAAAACGCTATTCAAGAACGCTATCAAAACTTGCAGGAACAGATTTCTCAAGCGCGCTTGCTTAAGTCAGAACTGCAAGGACAAAAGCGGTACGAAGTTACTGATATTGAACGCTTAGATAAGGAATTGGATAACCTCAATCTTGAACAAGAAGAAATCCAGCGTCTCCTCCAAGAAAAGGTTGATAATCTTGAGAAGGTTGATACGGATCTGCTAAGTCAGCAGGTGGAAGATGCCAAAACTCAGAAAACAAACCTCCAACAAGGTTTGATTCGCAAGCAGTTTGAGTTGGATGATATCGAAGGCCAGCTGGATGATATTGCCATCCATTTGGATCAAGCTCGTCAGCAAAATGAAGAGTGGATTCGCAAACAAACACGTGCTGAAGCTAGGAAAGAAAAGGTCAGCGAACGCTTGCGCTATCTACAAGCTCAATTAACAGACCAGTACCAGATCAGCTACACTGAAGCTCTAGAAAAGGCTCATGAACTGGAAAATCTAACTCTGGCAGAGCAAAAGGTTAAGGATTTAGAGAAGGCTATTCGCTCACTCGGTCCAGTCAATTTAGATGCTATTGAACAGTACGAAGAAGTCCACAATCGTTTGAATTTCCTCAATAGCCAACGAGATGATATTTTATCTGCGAAAAACCTGCTCCTTGAGACCATCACAGAGATGAATGATGAGGTTAAGGAACGCTTTAAATCAACCTTTGAGGCGATTCGTGAGTCCTTTAAAGTGACCTTTAGACAGATGTTTGGCGGAGGTCAGGCAGACTTGATATTAACTGAGGGTGACCTTTTAACAGCTGGTGTGGAGATTTCTGTCCAACCTCCAGGTAAGAAAATCCAGTCTCTCAACCTCATGAGTGGTGGGGAAAAAGCCCTATCGGCTCTGGCCTTGTTGTTCTCTATCATTCGAGTTAAGACCATTCCTTTTGTCATCTTGGACGAGGTAGAGGCGGCGCTAGACGAAGCCAATGTTAAACGTTTTGGGGATTACCTCAACCGCTTTGACAAGGATAGCCAGTTTATCGTCGTAACCCACCGTAAGGGGACGATGGCAGCAGCGGACTCTATCTATGGAGTTACCATGCAAGAATCAGGTGTTTCTAAGATTGTTTCGGTTAAATTAAAAGATTTGGAAGAAACAGTAGACTAGTTACCAAACGATAGCATCTCTTAGGAGGTGCTATTTTTTAAAACTAAAGTACCAAATTTTTTCATAAAGTCAGTTTAGGCGCAAAAAACGACATTTGGGATTTCCTCTTAGCGAAAAGACATTCTCTATGATATAATAGTTTCATGATTACAACAGTACCTATTAAGAACGAAAAAGATATTGCAGTACCAGGTAATACAGTCCTTGTACTAGGTTATTTTGATGGCATCCACAAGGGACATCAGAAACTTTTTGAAGTGGCCAGTAAGGCTTCTATGAAGGATTATCTACCAGTTGTCGTGATGACCTTTACAGAGTCGCCAAAACTTGCCTTGCAACCTTACCAACCTGAGCTTATGCTCCATATCGTCAATCACGAGGAACGGGAGCACAAGATGAAATGGCATGGGGTAGAGGCTCTTTTCTTACTTGACTTTAGTAGCAAATTTGCTAGTTTAACGGGTCAAGAGTTCTTTGATACCTATGTTCGAGCTTTAAAACCAGCGATTATTGTAGCAGGATTTGACTATACCTTTGGCTCAGATAAGAAAACTGCGGATGACCTGAAGGACTATTTTGATGGAGAGATTATCATTGTTCCTCCGGTCGAGGACGAAAAGGGCAAGATCAGTTCCACACGGATTCGCCAAGCTATTCTTGATGGAGATGTCAAGGAAGTCAACCAGCTACTAGGCACACCTCTCCCAACCCGTGGCATGGTCGTTCACGGAAATGCTCGTGGGCGTACTATCGGTTATCCAACAGCCAATTTGGTCCTAAGAGATCGGACTTATATGCCAGCTGACGGTGTTTATGTAGTCGATGTAGAAGTACAACGTCAGAGATATCGTGGCATGGCAAGTGTTGGGAAAAATGTTACTTTCGATGGAGAAGAGCCGCGGTTTGAAGTCAATATTTTTGATTTTTCAGATGATATTTATGGTGAGACAGTCATGGTTTACTGGCTAGACCGTGTCCGTGATATGGTCAAATTTGACTCCGTAGAGGAACTGGTAGATCAACTCCAGAAAGATGAAGAGATTGCTCGGAACTGGAAGGATGGAGAATAGAAGAGTTAAAAAAGTGAACCATATTTTGCGTTTGCTTTTTTATTTTTGAAAGAAATTTTTATAGAGAGAAACATAATTGAAGCTTGATTGAAAATCTGTTAAAATAGTGATATTCATAACTTTAAAAACCAAAGAAAAGAGACTAATATGATTACAGGCGAATTAAAAAATAAAATTGATCAGCTGTGGGAAATGCTGTGGACAGAAGGAAATGCAAATCCTCTAACAAATATTGAACAATTGACTTATCTTCTGTTTATGAAGGATTTGGATAGTGTCGAACTTGGACGCGAAAGCGATGCTGAGTTTCTAGGGATTTCTTATGAGGGAATTTTTCCAAAAGACAAACCTGAATACCGTTGGTCGACCTTTAAAAATATAGGAGATGCTCAGGAAGTTTATCGATTAATGACTCAGGAGATTTTCCCATTTATTAAGAATCTTAAGGGAGATACTGACGATACAGCTTTTTCACGTTATATGCGTGAAGCTATCTTTCAAATAAATAAACCTGCTACTCTCCAAAAGGTTATTTCTATATTAGATGAATTTCCAACCAGAGACTCAGGTATAGACTTTGATAGTGACACACAGGGGATTAATGATATTGGCGACATCTATGAATATCTGCTATCAAAATTGTCAACCGCAGGTAAAAATGGACAATTCCGTACACCTCGTCACATCATCGATATGATGGTTGAGTTGATGCAACCAACTATCAAGGATATTATCTCAGATCCTGCTATGGGGTCTGCGGGTTTCTTAGTATCTGCTAGCCGTTACTTAAAGCGTAAAAAAGATGAATGGGAAACCAATCCAGATAATATCAACCATTTTCATAACAATATGTTTCATGGAAATGATACGGATACAACCATGCTTAGACTTGGTGCAATGAATATGATGCTGCATGGAGTGGAAAATCCACAAATTAGTTATCTTGACTCACTATCTCAAGATAATGAAGAAGCAGATAAGTACACTCTAGTTTTAGCAAATCCTCCATTTAAGGGATCGCTTGACTACGATTCAACTTCAAATGATCTTCTTGCGACTGTAAAAACCAAAAAAACAGAATTACTTTTCCTTGCACTTTTCTTGCGCACATTGAAACCAGGGGGACGTGCAGCAGTTATTGTACCTGACGGTGTCCTCTTTGGTTCTTCTAAAGCCCATAAAGGAATTCGTCAGGAAATTGTTGAGAATCATAAATTAGATGCTGTAATATCAATGCCAAGTGGTGTTTTCAAACCTTATGCTGGAGTTTCAACTGCCATTCTCATCTTTACAAAAACTGGAAATGGTGGAACGGATAAGGTCTGGTTTTACGATATGAAGGCAGATGGTTTAAGTTTGGATGATAAACGACAACCGATCAGTGATAATGATATTCCAGATATTATTCAACGTTTCCATCAACTTGACAACGATGCAGAACGTAAGAGAACAGACCAGTCTTTCTTTGTTCCAGTCGATGAGATAAAGGATAATGATTATGATTTATCGATCAATAAATACAAAGAAATCGAGTATGAAAAAGTTGAGTATGAACCAACAGAAGTCATCTTAAAGAAAATTAATGATCTAGAAAAAGAAATTCAAGCAGGCTTAGCAGAGTTAGAAGAACTACTCAAGTAGGGAGATGCATGTATGAAAAAAGTGAAGTTGGGGGAAGTGGTAACTCTCAAAAAAGGTAAGAAAGCCACTATACTTAATGAACAAACGATTCTAAGTCAACGTTATATTCAAATAGATGATTTGAGAAATGACAATAATCTAAAATTTACTGAAAGTTTAAATATGACTGAAGCACTTCTAGATGATATTCTGATAGCTTGGGATGGTGCTAACGCAGGAACAATTGGCTATGGACTATCGGGAGCTGTCGGTAGCACTATTATGGTCTTAAAAAAGAATGAGCAATACAAAGACGAGATTATATCAGATTATTTGGGAGTTTTTTTGGAGAGTAAATCGCAGTATTTACGGTATCATTCAACAGGTGCAACAATTCCACATTTAAATAAAAATATATTACTTGATCTAAAATTAGAATTATTACATATCGAAGAACAAGAGAACATTATCCGTATTTTTAATATAATTAAAAGACTTATTACTAAAAGAAAATGTCAATTAGAAGAGCTAAACTTGCTCGT